>JAQTZL010000005.1:0-144302 GCA_028687755.1 Candidatus Nanopelagicales bacterium | reverse complement strand
TGATCCAAAAACGACGTGCGGTGGCAAGTACATCGACACCACGACCGGCAAGGTCATCTACCAGTAATTCAACTTCATTAATACAACTGTGGCGGGTCCCTTTCGGGGCCCGCCACAGTTGTATTTCCGCTGAACTAATACGGCCTTGGCAACCCGAGTCGACGCGCCAAGTTATTACGGTAAATCTCAGTCGTGCCGCCGTAGACAGAAGTACCTGGCGCATGTTGGCGTTCACTTGAGATGTTGCCCGCATAGACGCTGCCATCGACACCAAAGTCGAGTAACCCTTCAGGCGCTGCGATGTCTGCCATGCGATCGGCATTGCGTGAAAGTGCTTCGGCTGACATCGGTTTGCCAAGTTCACCTTCAGCATTCCAACACATTTCAAGATCCAACATTGCTTCGGCAATAGCCATGCGAGTGACGGGATCTTCTAATCGTGATTTGCCATCGGGAGTATTACGCGAAGCGGCCCACTTAATAGACGCATCAACGAACTTCTCAAACACGCGCGAGAAGGTCTGGCCCATCGTTCCGTTGACGGGAGCTACGCCTTGAGTTTCCACACCCGCACCATGTTCGGTGGCCAACGGTTCGGACATCACGTTCCAGCCTTCGTTAATTGGCCCAACGCGATACTGATCAGAAATTGTCACATCGGTATAGAAGGTCACGTTTGTGCGCCCGCGACCCAGAATCCACACTGGCGTAGCTTCCACACCAGGTACGTCCATCGGTACAAGGAACATGGTCAGTGTGCGGTGCTTTTCTTCCACTGGGCCCGTTCGAGCAAGTAAGAACACATAATCAGATTCGTTACCCCATGTGGTCCACATCTTCTGACCGTTAATCACCCAAGTGTCACCGTCTTGAACTGCCTTGGTTGTAGCCGCAGCGACGTCTGATCCATTGTCGGGTTCCGAATATCCAAGGCAAGTTGTGATTTCCCCGCGACGAATACCTGGAAGCACATGCTCCTTCAGCCAATCAGACCCGTGCTTTTCTAGGGTTGGGATCAACATTGAGTTAGAAGCGTTAGTTGGCATCCAATATTCGTCGGCAATGGCCGCGATCATTTCTAATTCCAACTCGCCAAGACCCGCGCCACCTTTATCCACGGGAAGATCTGGGTGCAACAAGCCTCGCTTGGCAAATTCCATGCGTACTTCTACGGGCATGCGATCATGATCAACGGCGATGTGCGCATAGTTCGGAGTCCAATTCGCTTCAATGATCGCGCGAATTTCACTCTCTAATGCGAGTTGTTCTGGCGTAAATACAACCTGGCTGAAGTCCATGTCAGATCCACCTATCGATTCGAAGACTGAAGTTGAAGTTCGGCTGCTCGCGTATCAATTGCACGTGCGATCTCTTCGAGATCCCTGCGCATTCCGCCACCGACCAAAGACCACGAGGTGACCTTTCGATAGAAGAGGCTGATATCAGCTTCAAGGGTGATGCCCATGCCTCCGTACACGTGCGCAGCTTTCGTTGTGCTGCGAAGGGCTGCACGAGTAGCGTGCGCCATTGCCATCGCAGCAAGTTCTGGTCGGTACTCGGGTTCGTTCTCTGTTAGCCACGCAGCCTTCAGGGTCATATTGCGGGCGGTCACCACATCCATGTGAATGTCGGCGAGTTGATGCGAGATCGCTTGGAACTTCGCAATCGTCACGCCAAAGGCTTTGCGATCCAGCGCATACGCGCGTGCCATTTCACTGGAAATCGCCAACAAACCCACAAGCGATGAAGCAGTGGCAATGCGCCACTCGCGCTGCACGATTTCCCAAATGACTTGTGCCTGATCCCCATCGAGCACAGTCGTGGTGGTGACATCTGCATCGGTTGGACTCCACCACGCCACCGGTGCGCAACCTTCGTTCTGCGCTTGCGGTGCCAATGTTGTGCGAGTCATCAAAATAATCGAGTTGTCTTTGAAAGCAAGTACTGCATGAGCTACAGCACCACTTGGAATCAATTGGGAGCCAAGCTCCCAGGTAGAAATTGGTGCGACACTGACGATCAAGTCACCAGCGAGCGCCGCATCCATGTCGAATCCTGCAAGATCTGCGCCGGCGGCACTCAGCGCTGCGAAGGCACGCAATGCCACCACCTGATCAAGGAGCGGAACTGGTGCTGCTGTGCGGCCGATTTCAATACCAGCTAAGACCAGTTCAACGAGGCCACCGCCGTCGCCACCTGCACTCTCAGGGACCGAAATGGTGACCAAGCCGTTTTCTTTCACGGTGTCCCAAAGCTTCTGATCAAAGCCCAACGGTTCAGCTGCACGCACAACATCGATCGGTGACTGTTCGGTGAAAATATCCCGCAACATGTCAACAAGTTGGCCTTGCTCGTCTGTCAATGAGTAATCGTTGCGACGCAGGGTGAGCGACACCATTCCTCCAAGGTTTCGTGCGCGAATTGCAGCCCATTTGTGTGGGTACGAGCATTCAACCACTCACAGACTTGGAGAACGGTGGAAAGCGACCTCATCACTAAGATTGCACCCGTAAGAAACCTCACACTTGAGTTCTGGAGAGCCACACATGACCGATGTTGACGTAATCGTTTTGGGTAGTGGCTTTGCTGGTTTGCGGGCCGCGGTTGCTGCCAGTTCAAGTGGCTGTTCAGTTCTGGTGGTTGAAGCACAAGGCGAAATCGGTGGGCGCAGCCGCTTTTCTTGGTCGAACATCATGGGGGCGGGAACGCGCTTTCAGCGTGAGGCCGGAATCGAAGATTCGGCCAAGGCCATGTTCGATCAGTACATGCGTCTCAATGCATTCCGACTCGACGCATCCGTCGCTTGGGCTCTGTGCGAAGGCGCCGGCAAAGAAATCGAATGGCTTGCCGACAATGGTGTAGAAATTCGCGGCGTCGTTCCAAATGAAAGTTTTGAAGTCCCTCGCATTCACCGCACCCGCGGTGGTCAGCAGATTATTGATGTTCTCACCAAACTTGCTCGCGCCCAAGGTGTCGATTTCGCTCTGAACCACAGAGTCGATCGCCTTATTGTCGAAGACGGATCAGTGGTGGGCATCGAGGCTGCTGGTGAACAACTGCGATCAAAGGCAGTGGTGCTTGCGACTGGTGGCATGGGTGGCAACAAGGAACTCGTGAATGTATGGATGCCAGAGCTTGCCAATCTCGCAGGTGACTGGGTGCTACCGGTCGGCGGAGACGAACTTGCCCCGTATGCACAAGGAGATGCAATCCCGCTTGCCGAATCTGTTGGTGCGCAAATCACGGGTCGCGATTACTACGAAGCAACCATTCGACCTGGATATGTGCAGGTTTCAAACCCAGCCTTGCCTGGCCACCTGATTCTGGTCGATGCCACTGGGCGTCGTTTTGTTGATGAGACGGCGGGTATTGCCGCCATGCATGGAGCATTCAATGCAGCCGTAGCGCCTGTGTACGCGATTTTTGATGAAGCCGCCAAGTTGGACTACAGCCCATCTGGCGCTCGCCCAGTCGAAGGTGCACCAAAGCGTCGCTTACATCCAGACTGGGTTGAAGACGTTGTTGACGCAATGGTCGACAAGGGCGACATGGTGAAAGCCCCGTCAATCAATGACCTTGCGGACGACTTGGGAATTTCACTTGAGCACCTTTCATCAACAATCGCGAAATACAACGAGGATGTTGAATCCGGATTTGATTCAGTCCAACTGAAGGATTCGACTGTGCTCCGCCCCATAAGCCAAGGCCCGTTCTATGCAACGGAGATTCGCCTGTCCTCAATTGGGTTTACCGGCGCTGGACCTCGAGTCAATGCACATGGTGAAGTCATGAATACCCAACATGAGGTGATTCCAGGACTTTTTGCCGGCGGAGAATGTGCTGGCGGATTGGCTGGCCCGATGTCAATAGGCGGCAATCCGACGGCCACCTGTTTTGCCTTTGGCCGCATTGCTGGTGACAGCGCGGCTGCTTTCGCGGTTGCGCATTAGTAGGCAGGCAACAAGAACTTCAACTGATTTGGCTCGAGGCAGTACTTCTTTTCAACCTCGCCCATCGCAGCAACGTGCGCGGTCAACATGTGATCATCCCAGTGTGCCTTGGTTGTCCACTTTTCCATCATGGTGAAGTAATCATCACCTTCACCGATAACGAGGTCGTATAACTCGCAGCCAGGCTCTTGAAGCGACGCATCGACCAATGTTTTGCATTCCTGAATGAGAGCATCGCGATGTTCAGGAATCGGGCGGATCGTTGCTATGAGGTAGAGCGGCTGTGCCATGGTGCGGCCTTTCGTGGTGATGTTGATGGATTTACGAGCGACGAACAGGTCCCTGAATTTCTCCAGAGCCTCGAATAACAAGTGCAACATCAAGTACTTTGTGTTGCGATGCGTGCTGTTCGCCATCAATACGGTCGAAGAGCATTTCTGCTGCAGCTTTGCCCAAACCAGAAACATCTTGAATAATTGCGGTGAGCCCTGGTGCTATGAGATCAACCATGGGGATGTCGTCAAAACCCACTAGAGCAATGGTGTTTTGTAAGCCAGCCTGATGCAAAGCCTGCATGACACCAATTGAGATCAAGTTCTGACTGGCGAATATCGCTGACGGTGGGTAATCAGATGCCATCAATTCGTTAGTGAATCGTTCAGCTTCAAAACTTGCACGAAGATTTTGTTTTACGATTGACGGATCGTATTCAATGCCAGCACGTTCAAGCGCATCGCGATAACCAGCAAGGCGATCGGCAGCAGTGGTGATGGTCTCAAGATCACCTAAATACGCAATACGCTCATGACCATTGTCAATCAAATGTTGCACACCATGCTTTGCGCCTTCACGGTTTGCCGAAAGTACCGAATCCGCATCAAGTAGTGATGGTGGTCGGTCGACAAACACCATTGGTGTTCCCGTTTGTTTTTCGATTTGTAAGTACGACTGATCGTGCCCAGCGGGTACCACGATAAGTCCGTCGACGCGGCGAGAAATAAATGCAGCCGCAAGCTCACGTTCGCGTGCTTGATCTTCATCAACACTGCCTGCAAGCACTGCTACGCCTCGTTCACGTGCAACTTCTTCAATCGCACGTTGCAATGCAGACGAGAAGGGGTTTGCAACATCTTCGAGCAGCAACCCAATGGTGTTGGTTTTGCCGTCGCTTCGGCGCAAACTACTTGCCGTGAAGTTTGGTTGATAGTTCAGTGATTGCGCTGCCTGTTTGACCTTCTTAATCAGTTCTGGGGAGACCCCAGCTTCCTCGTTCATTACGCGGGAGACGGTTTTCAAGCTGGTTCCAGAAAGGGCCGCCACCTCTTTCATCGTGGGACGCGAACGCGTGGAAAATTCCACATTTGCGTTCACTGACATGTTGATCTGTCCCTTTCGTTCGCTTTTATTGCCTGATGATCAGGCCTAAAGATAACGTTGTCAAAATAAATTTGTCTATCTTTTGAAAAACCCGTTGACAAGGGGCTATTTGGGGTAATAGAACTGCCTGACAACGTTGTCAGACATCGACTGGCACACCCTCGAAAGGACTCCTTACCTATGTTCGGAATCTCAAACATGAAGCGCTCAACGGCTGGTCTCATTGCCGTCGCTGGCGCGACCACCATGCTTCTTGCAGCTTGCTCAAGCAGCGACTCAGAAACAACTGACACCGCCACTTCAGCTACGGGCGCTTGCCAGGGCAAGACCATTGCATTCGTGATGGGCGCAGTTGCTGACCCATTCTTCAACGCCATGAAGGTCGGCGCTCAGGAAGAAGCAACTGCACAGGGCGCAACCTTGGTTTGGCAGGGTGACAAGGAATACTCACCAGCTACCCAGATCCCAGTGCTCGATCAGGTGCTAGCAACCAACCCAGCAGGTCTGGTGTTGATCCCAACCGACCCAACCGCACTTCAGGCAGGCAATGACAAGGCAATCGCAGCTGGTATTCCAGTGGTGAACGTCGATACTCGCGTTGGTGACATCTCGAAGACTGTTGCTTTCATCACCGGCGACAACACCGATGGTGGCTCAAAGGCAGCTGACGCAATTGCAACCGCGATTGGCTACGAAGATGGCAAGAGCTACAAGGTTGTCGTTGGTCTTACCTCAAAGACTGCTACCACCAACGTTGCTCGCCTCGAAGGTTTCCAAGCAGCACTCAAGGCTAACTACCCAGGCATCAAGGTCGTTGACGTTGCTTACTCAGAGTCAAACTCTGCAAAGGCAAACACCAACGTAAACAACTGGTTGACCAAGTACCCAGATCTCAACGGCATCTTCGCAATTGACGGCACCAACGGAACCGGTGCTGCTGCAGCTCTGCAGGCAAAGGGCTTGACTGGCAAGGTTGCTCTTGTTGGCTACGACGCTTACCCAGACAACGTGAAGTTGATCAAGGATGGCGTGTTCACTGCTCTGATCGCACAGGATCCAGGCGCTGAAGCCAAGCTTGCAATCCAAAACATCTGCACCACCATTGGTGGTGGCACCGTGACCGAGCGTGAGGTTGTTATTCCTAACGTTGTTCTCGATGCAAACACCACAGAAGCAGATCTCAAGAAGTACACCTACGTTGCATAAGTAGGGCTAGGTTGATCTGGTCGGTGAGTGCTTCGGCATTCACCGACCAGATTGCTAACTAGGATCAAATTTTCGGCATAAACAGAACGGAAGGAATCGCGTGACTACCGCAACTCACACCACGCAACCCTCACGATTAAAAGAATTCGTGACGAATCAACAGTTCATTTTGTTTCTCGTTCTGTTGGCAATGATTGCGGTGTTCACCGCGTTCAACCGCATTTTCTTTTCTGTTGGCGTAGCAGGCAACATTCTTGCTGACTGGGGCCCCCTTGTACTTGTCGCCCTTGCTGAAACTTTTGTCATCGTCAGTGGCGGAATCGATCTGTCTGTCGGTTCCGTTTGTACATTGTCCGGTGTTGTTGGTGCTTTCGCGATGCGCTCCCTCACTGAAGGCGGGATGACGCCTTACCTCACGCTCGTCATTGGAGCGCTTGTCTGCGTTGCCGTTGGTTGTGTCGCTGGGATCTTAAATGCAGTGATGATCAACTACGCCAAACTTGTGCCGTTTATCGCAACCTTGGTCACCCTTGGAGCTGCTGCTGGCCTTGCGCTTGTCTTCACCGGTGGCGGACCTATCGCTGGTGGCCCATCTGAGGCCATCCAACTTTCTGTGCCGTGGCTCGGACCGATTTCAACGCCGATCATCATCGTTATCGTTATTTGTTTTATCTCCTGGGCATTCCTTCACAAGGCTCGCTTTGGTCGATACACATTTGCACTTGGCTCTAACCCATTTGCTACACGCGCTGCTGGTATTAGCGTCTACCGCCAGACCTCGAAGATCTACATCCTTTCCGGCGCACTTGCAGGCGCTGCGGGCATGTTCTACTACCTACGTCTTGGGTCCGGTGCCCCTTCGTCAGGTCTTGGGCTTGAGCTTTACGCAATCGCAGCTGTGGTGATCGGCGGTGCATCACTTTCAGGTGGTGTTGGTCGCATCTCAGGCACCATTCTTGGCGCTCTCATTCTCACCACTGTCACCTCAGGTCTGATCATCATTGGCGTTGATCCAAACTGGAAGCAGGTTGTGGTTGCTGTCTTGATTGCGGTGGCTGTCACCATCCAAGGTCTTCGCAAGAGTGAAGGGAAAGCGTCGTGAATCAGCCAATTTACGAAGTGCGTAATATTTCAAAGAAGTACGGCGCTGTCACCGCACTCGACGATGTCACGATGCAGCTTTACCCAGGTGAAGTTGTTGGCCTTGTAGGTGACAACGGCGCTGGTAAATCAACCTTGGTGAAGTGCTTGTCCGGCGTGCATCAACCAACGAGCGGTGAAATTCTGCTCGATGGTCAGGAGCGTAAGTGGAAGTCACCACATGAAGCCCTTCAGGCTGGAATCGAAACTCTGTACCAAGACTCAAGTTTGGCGCCGCAACTTTCCGTTGCAGCAAATGTGTTTCTTGGTCGTGAAGAAACCGTGCCGGGCATCCTTGGAAAAATGGGCTTCTTGGCGCAAAAGAAGATGGATGGCGAAGCGCACAAGGAACTTGAGCGAGTGGGCATTGCTGTTCCGCAGTCCAATCGTTCAGTCGCTCAGCTTTCTGGTGGTCAACGACAGGCAGTCGCCATTGGTCGCGCTGTTGCCTGGGCAAACAAAGTGATCATCCTTGACGAACCCACCAACCATTTGGGTGCTCGTCAGGCTGGTGAAGTGCTTCAGATCATTCGCACCGCGAAGGCTCAAGGTCTGGGCGTGATCTTTATTTCGCACACTCTCCCGCACATCATGGAGGTCACTGACCGCATCGTGGTGCTGCGCTTGGGCAAGGTCGTCAAAGATGCTCCAACCTCAGACTTCACAGTTGAGACCTTGCTTGGCACGATCACTGGTTTGATTACTGACTAATCGAACTTGACTCGAGTGGGCGTTGGCTTCGGCTAGCGCCCACTTTCATTTGAACGACATGCCAGAATTCCCTCACAAAATTTGAGAAATTTGAGTTTCGTTCATCTGCTGTTCACCTTCTCCACCCCCTTCATTTGTTCACTTTGAGTTCACTTAGTGTCACCAGGTAGTCACCTGGGCTTTTATTCAAGGAGACGCCACCCCATGGACATGCTGCTTCTCGCGGTCATTGCCCTCTGCGTACTTGCATTGGTTTTCGACTTCACCAATGGCTTCCACGACGCAGCAAACTCGGTCGCAACAGTCGTTGCAACACGAGCTCTCCCAGTCAAGTGGGCACCAGCATTCTCCGCATTCTTCAACTTCGCTGCGTACTTTGTTGTGGGTACTGCAGTTGCAAACACCATCGCAAAAACCGTGAAAACAGATTCGGAAGGAGTAGCCGTGACTTTCGCTGCAATTTTCGCTGCGATCGCATGGAACTACCTCACATGGCGCATCGGTATGCCCTCATCCTCAAGCCACGCGATTATTGGTGGTCTTGTTGGTGCAGGTCTCGCTGTTGGCGGACTTAACGCTATTGACTGGGCAAGTGTGCAGAAGGCCGGTTTCGGAATCATTCTTTCACCTGCAGTTGCTTTCACCATCGCGTTCATCGCGATGTACTTAGTTTTTGCAATTCAGCGAATGTTCAAGATGCGAGATGACCACCCAGTCTTCAAGGGACTTCAGCTGATCACAGCCGGCGCTGTGTCCTTTGGTCATGGTGCTAACGATGCTCAGAAGACCATGGGCGTTATTGCCGCATTGTTGCTGGGAGCTGGCTACACCTCGATGGCTGAAGATGGCAAGACTGTTCTCGTTCCTGAATGGGTAGCACTCAGTGCTTACGCCGCAATTGCAATCGGCACTCTTTGGGGCGGCTGGAAGATTATCGAAACGATGGGTTTGAAGATCACAACCCTGCACGCAACTTCGGGTGCTGCAGCCAATATTGGCGCCACTACAGCCATCTTCGGTGCTACTGCAATGGGTATGCCAATTAGCACTACTCACGCAGCAGCAACATCGATCGTTGGTGCAGGCGTGGGCTCAGGTCAGGGCGTGAACTGGAAAGTTGTCGGACGCATGGTTTTGGCTTGGATCGTCACGATTCCTTCAGCAGCTCTCATCGGTTTCATCATGTTGAATCTCACCAAGCTTCCTACTGTGCTTGCTTGGATTGTCATTGGGTCAATCTTGATTGCATTCGGCACCTGGGCCATCTGGGCTATGCGCCACACTATTCATGCTTCCGATGTTGATGCTGAAGTTCCAACGGAAGAAGAACTGGAAGAGCCACTTGACGTGCACCCCAAACTTATTGGTCACGGACCAGTCGAATAACCGGCAAGTATTTAGCCCCCCGCCTGGTCGCGAGGGGCTAAATACTGATTCCACCCTTGCGGGAGGCCTAAAGCGCCGAGGCAAAGATCTATTGGCCGTTGCTGCGAGCGCCTAGATCCAAGATTCTTAGGAAATCCTCGCCTTGGATAGGGACTATCGACCCATCTTTGGTTTCCCGAAGGTCCGCGACTTATTCTGCGGAAGTGAAACCTCGAGTCGCGAGCCTGCTGATTGCTGCTCTTGGCCTATCGATGATCACCGGGACATCGGTTGCGGCCCCTCGCTTGATGCAGGGCACCCCCGCCCAAGGCGAGCCCTATACGGCCCAACTCATCGTGCTGGGCACCACTAACTACGAGATGTGTAGCGCTGCAATTTGGAAACCACGCGTGCTGCTGACGGCCGCACATTGCCTTACTGACAGTGGGTCAGGAACACCCGCCGCCAGTTCGCGCATTTTCGTCATGCCACCTGGTGTCAACTCGCCACTTGTTTACGCCTCGGGGCCTGTCGGCGCTGCTCGTGTGCGAGTACTCAATGCCTACCTTGGTCAAAATTATGTTGAGGCATCAAAACTCGTTGTCGGCAATGACATCGCTGCAGTGGTGCTCGATACCGATCTCGTATCAACCTCGCCTTTTACTCGTTTAGCTGACCGCACGGAAATTGAACGATGGGCCAAGGCACAGCGTGAAACGCAGATCGTCGGGTACGGAATCACAAGTTTGACTGATACTGCGCCCGCGATCCCTCGCAGTGGCACATTTTTGCTCAGCGAAATTCAAGTTGAGCGACGTGCAACAAACGGCTGGGTCACCTGGTCCAACCCCGTTAATGGTGTTGACACATGCCCTGGCGATAGCGGAGCACCGCAGTTTGTGACATCCGAGGCATCCACATTGCTCATCGGTGATATCGCTGGCGGTAATTGCAATGCCCAGCCGCGTACTGCTGAAGGTTTCGCTGCGATCACCTATTTAGAGGTGCTGAATCCAGCCCTCACCGCCGCGGGATATCCGCCAATTCCGTCAGCACCGCAAAATATCATTGCTACGTCAATGAACGGGAAAACGACGGTGTGGTGGGCTACCCCAAGGCTCGCTGCAGATTATGCGACCAACTACGAAGTGCGTAATGCAGAAGGAAAGGCAGTGTGCACTTCAACGCAGCCATATTGCACCGTTGACAGCACTGATCAACTCACGGTCAGAAGCATCAACAGCCAAAACGAAGGGGATGCGGCAACCGCACCCTCTGCAACACCTATACGCCCGCGTCCACCGACAGCAATTGCAGGCAAAACCACGGTAAAGATTGCGCTGCAGCCACTGAACTACCCTGTCGTTACTGGGTACCGAGTTCTTGACCAACGCAGGAAAGTCATCTGCCGCATCTCGCGCACTACGCCACCATTGACCTGCACAACCAAACTTTCTCCCGGCAGTTTTAGGTTCACTGTCAGTGCTGCAACCCCTCAGGGGCGCACTCCCGAATCTGGACTATCCAATCTTGTCGTCACTCGTTCTTAGGTGACTCAATTGAGTACGCTGGTGAAACAACCACACAGCGGCATGGGTGTGCTCAGAGCAAAGACGGAGGTTTGACATGAACCTTCGTGCTCGATTTCGCGCATCTGCGCTCCTTCGCTGGATCGCCTCAATCCTCGTCCTAGCCGTCGGATTGGGAATCACTCAAACGATCACTCATGTTCAACGCACAGCTCAGGAAGAACGATCTGCACAAGTGGTCCAAGAATTTGGTGATCAATTCACCGATCGCGTGAATAACGCTCTCTTACCGTCCTACTACCTCACTCACAGTATTGAGTCGTACGTCGAGAGCGTCGACGGAAAACTCAATAAACAAGAGTTCTCAGATCTCCTTGATCGCATCGTCTCGCACTCAACAAATATCCGAAATATCGCAGTCGCCCCTGCTAATCGGATCGCCTACGTGAGCCCGCTTACTGGAAACGAAGCAGCACTTGGCCTTTATTACCCTGACATTCCCGCGCAATGGCCTGCGATTCAAAACATCATTGCTTCAAAACTGCCGCGGCTCATCGGCCCCGTTGATTTGGTGCAAGGAGGTCGTGGGCTTATCTATCGTTATCCAGTTTTTAAGAACGATGGCAGCTACTGGGGTCTGGTCAGCACTGTTTTAGATGTTGACGCCTTCCTGGAAAAACAAGCTGCTATCCCAGTGCATAGCCAGGTGGATTTTGCGCTACGCACAGTCAATGCTGATGGCTCCCCTGCTAACACCTTTTGGGGGAATCCCGACGTCTTCGCCAATCCCGCCGCTTCAATATTCACATTAGAGCCGCTCGACACTCGATGGGAATTAGCGGTTGCCGGCCCAGCATTGGATACGCAGCCCTTAATTCTTACCGAAATCTTCGGAATTGCACTATTTCATCGCCTTTCTTGTGTTCACGCTCATTCGCCTGTTGCAACGACGCCGTGAATTAAATGAACGCCTAGCCTCTGTTTCAGCACAAATCCCAGGCGTGCTGTTTGAATACCAACAAGATCCACATGGGTTTGGGCGCTTTCTCTATGTGAGTGCCGGAACTGAACCGCTCTTTAATATCACCGCAACACAAATTCTCGATGATCCGATGGCACTCATTCATCAGATTCACCCCGATGACCGTTCTGGTATTCGTGAAATATTTGATGGCTCAGTAACGGTTGCCACGAGCAGACGTGAAACATTCCGAATTCAGCATGCTGATGGTTCCCAGCATTGGGTTCTTGGTGAAGCGGTGTCCACTCCAATAGCTGACGGAACGGTGTTGTGGCGTGGCAGTTTTAATGACGTGAGCACTGAACTGCATCAAGCAGAGCAACTACGAGTCAGCGCGAGCGTGTTTGGTGCAACTCATGACGCTGTCATGATTTTGGATCCTGTAGGAATCATCATTGACGTCAATCCAGGCTTTACCTCACTTCTTGGCTACGAGCGAGAAGAGGCCCTTGGCCATCACGTTAACCAGATGGCTATTGAGCCTGGTCAAGAAAAGTTGTTTGCAGATATTCGCAATTACCTCACCCGCCATGACTTCTGGCGTGGAGAGGTTGTATACCGCCACAAAGATGGCCAGGTAGGACCGGAAGCCGAAACACTCACGACTGTTCGAGATGAAGCGGGCCTCATCATCTATTACGTTGCGGTGATAAGCAGCGTGAATGCCACACGTGAAGATTTTGTAACGGGACTCCCGAACCGCAACTTGTTGGACAACAACATTCAACAAGTGTGCTCTGAAGCAACAAACTCCCATTCAAAGGTTGCGCTTCTCGCCATTGGCCTGGACGGTTTCCGTGCAGT
The DNA here is from genome assembly GCA_028687755.1 of Candidatus Nanopelagicales bacterium. Classification (NCBI taxonomy): domain Bacteria; kingdom Bacillati; phylum Actinomycetota; class Actinomycetes; order Candidatus Nanopelagicales; species Candidatus Nanopelagicales bacterium. The sequence continues at coordinate 131,199 of JAQTZL010000005.1, read as the reverse complement.
TAATGACGCATACGGGCACCGCTTTGGTGATCTTCTATTGCACGCTGTCGCTGAACGTTTAACGCTGATAGCCAGGGGTAGCACAAACGTGTACCGACTTCGTGGAGATGAATTTGCCATGCTTCACACTGAACAGAGTTCCGGCATGAGTCTTGATGGATTGTGTTCCCAGATCTTGAATGAACTCTCGCAACCGTTCATGGTGGGCGGCGAAACTATTCACATCACCACGGGTATTGGCGTCTCGCTTTTCCCTGACGATTCATTATCCCCTCTTGAACTCACCCAAATGGCATCCTTCGCTTTGCGCGCAGCAAAAACCCGCGGTGCTGGACAGGTGAGCTACTTCCATCCTGAGATGCAGACTGAAGCCGCACAAACGATGCAGCTCATTGATGATCTGAGGAGCGCATTGGCGAATAATGAGATGTTGGTGTACTTCCAACCAATCATTAACCTCAGTGACAACTCAGTGGAGAAAGCCGAAGCCCTCACCCGCTGGATTCATCCTGTTCGCGGCTCGGTTAGCCCCGGGCTCTTTATCCCTCTGGCAGAACGCTCAGGGCTCATTTCACAAATCGGCGAATTCGTGACCGATCAATCAATTGCGTTTTCCCACCAAGTTAGACAGCTCGAAGCAGGATTCCAAATTAGCTTCAATATGTCACCTGTTGAACTCGCTGTTAATTCAGAACAACACATGTTGAGACTTGAACGGATTCATAAAACCGGACTGCCAGGTTCAGCTTTTGTCATTGAAATTACTGAAGGGCTTTTGCTCAACGCAAACGAAACTGTTAGAGCCAACCTTGATACCTATCACGATGCCGGATTGTCATTCGCGATTGACGACTTTGGCACCGGTTATTCATCACTCGCCTACTTGCAGAGTCTCGATGCTGACTGGATCAAGATCGACCAGTCATTTGTTCGCGAACTCTCCCCGAGCTCTGACTCACTTGTTCTTGTTCAGGCGATGATTGCTATGGCTCATCAGCTAGGCCTGCGAGTTATCGCTGAAGGCGTAGAGACGCAGGAACAACGCGATCTATTGCAGGAAGCTGGTTGCGACTTTGCCCAGGGCTACTTGTATTCGCCAGCAATCGCGCCACAAGATTTCATCGAGTGGATGCGTAACTGGCAGAAACAATTCTCGCGTTCGTCGTGAGTTTTACTTCTTGAGTTGGACCAGTTGGTGTTGCATCAGGTGCTGGAGCAAAAATTGCGGCAACACGATCTTTGAGTTCAAAGAGGGCAGGAATTGGTACTGCCTTTTCCATGAGAGGTTGGGCCGCCTCAAAGGTCGCATTGATGTCTGGCTGAGTTTTGAATAGCTGAGTTGGATCATCGGTCGCGGCCTTCATATATGCCTGCCACGCTTGATTGTGTGCAAGGTAGGCAGCTTGTGCATTCAAGATGTCTATGTGCCATGGCAACACGGTGACACCGGCAACTTCATCGCCGGCAGCACCAATGGCAAATTCGCCTGCGTAGGCCGCTTCTGAAAGCGCGTCCCATGCTTTCTTCTTATCTGCCGTGTTCAACTTGCCATTGGATCCATACTGCTTGATGGTGCTTTGCACCTGATCGTCAGTCCACTTCATCGCATCTTCAGAATCTTCGACCGCACTCACCAACGCGCGCATTTCAAGATTCCGTGAAGTCCAGTCCGCAGCGATCAGGCCAAGGCCTAGCACCGTGATGAGAAAAACAACGAAGCCAAGGACCGGAGGCAGCCAGCGAGAAAGTTTCACGCACCCATCATCCCTCAAGACTGACTCTGTGCAAGCACGCCAGAAACCGGTAGCGTATTTTCGTGCTTTCGCCTGCAGCCGACAGTCGCTACCAAGCCCTGCTTGGGCGCCTTCGCCTGCAATATGACGCTATCCCTGACGGTGCCACAATTCGACTCGCTAAACGCACGTCAAACCTGTTTCGACCACGCCAAGAACTTGCCCGACCTGGCCTTGATGTTGCTGCCTTCGACGGAGTACTCGAAATCGACGAGGAAGAGCGCACTGCTCAGGTTCTTGGAATGACCACTTACGAGCACCTCGTCGAAGCAACCTTGCCCTATGGCCTCATACCGATGTGCGTGCCGCAGCTGCGCACCATCACGTTGGGTGGTGCAGTCACCGGACTAGGAATCGAGGCGGCCAGTTTTCGTAATGGAACTCCCCATGAGTCAGTTATTGAGATGGACATCTTGGCGGGCAGTGGTGAGGTTCTCACGGTCAGCGGAGCAGTTGATGATCCCAATCGCGAATTGTTCTATGGCTTTCCTAATTCCTACGGATCATTGGGGTACGCACTTCGCATCAAGATTGAACTCGAGCCAGTCCAGCCATTCGTGCACTTACGTCACCTTCGGTTCGAAAGCGCAGCTGCTCTCACAAATGCAATTGTTATGATTACTGAATCACATGAATATGCTGGAAATCGCGTTGATTTCATTGATGGAACCGTGTTTTCTGACCATGAGCATTACCTCACTCTTGGCGAGATGGTTCCTGAACTTCCTTCAGGGACATCAGCTAGCGACTACACAAAAAAGGGGATCTACTACCGCTCAATTCAGCAACGCACAGATGACTACCTGACGATTCTGGATTACCTCTGGCGATGGGATACCGACTGGTTTTGGTGTTCACGTGCATTTGGTGCACAGAAATCAATCATCAGGAAGCTGTGGCCTCAATCCAAACTTCGTAGCGATGCCTATTGGAAATTGATTGCGCTAGATCACAAATACGATATTTCGGGCACATTGAATTCCTTGCAACGTAAACCTCAACGTGAGGCTGTCGTCCAAGACATCGAAGTGCCCCTTGACCAGTTACCCGATTTTCTTGAATTCTTTCATCGCGAGATTGGGATTGAACCAATCTGGATCTGCCCACTCAAACAACGCGATCCCAATGTCCGTTGGCCTCTGTATGAATTCGATCCCCAGCAGATGTACGTCAATGTGGGCTTTTGGTCCAGCGTTGCCATGCCTGACGGAATCGACAAAAATTCTGGCTTTTTCAATCGAAAAATTGAAGAAGAAGTGACACGATTGGATGGTCGAAAGTCGTTGTACTCCACGGCTTTCTACGAACGCGAAACATTTTGGTCGATTTATGGGGGTTTCGACTATCAGTCCCTCAAAGATCGATATGACCCGCACGGGAGACTATTGGGACTGTACGAAAAGGTGGTTGAACAGCGATGAAACTTGCAGATGTTTTTGCTTTTGTCGTTCCAGAAGATCGCGGTGTTGCATTCAGGGCCTTTGACGGCTCAACCGCGGGGCCAAGTGATGCGGAAGTAGCACTTGAACTTCGCAACCCTCGCGGCGCGCAATACATCGCGACCGCGCCGTCACAACTTGGACTTGCCCGCGCGTATGTCAGTGGTGACTTAGAGATTGTGGGCGATCCATACGTAGCACTCTCGCGCCTGTACCCAATCGACACTTCACACATTGGGCTTAAAGAAAAAGCCAAGCTGGCTAAGAGCCTCTTGCCGTATGTACTTTCACGCCCAACACCACCTCCGCAAGAGCGCAGACTTTCAGGTCGTCGCCACTCAAAGAATCGTGATGCGGATGCGATTCAGCATCACTATGACGTCTCAAATCTGTTTTACAGCTGGGTTCTTGGCCCTTCGATGGCCTATACCTGTGCTGTCTTTCCCAATGAACATGCCTCACTAGAAGTCGCCCAAGAAACCAAGTTCGATCTCGTTTGTCGCAAACTCGGTTTGCACCCGGGTATGAAATTGCTCGATGTTGGCTGCGGATGGGGCGGCATGGTTCGTCATGCTGTAAAAAATTATGGTGTCACCGCCATTGGTGTGACACTTTCCGAGCAACAAGCAGCATATGCACAAGCAGCAATTGAGCGAGATGGCATTGGTCACCGCGCCGAGGTTCGATTCAGTGACTATCGCGATCTTCCCGAAACGGATTTCGATGCTGTGTCGTCTATCGGTCTTACAGAGCACATTGGACGCGCAAATTACCCCGCCTACTTCTCATTCCTATACGGCAAACTCAAGCCCGAGGGACGCATGCTGAATCACACCATCACTCGTCCTAATGATGACGAACCTTCGCACTACAACGATTCATTTATTAATCGCTATGTCTTTCCTGACGGTGAACTCTCAGGCCCTGGGCACATCATGAGCACAATGAATGCAGCAGGCTTTGAGATTCGTCATCAAGAGAATCTTCGCGAGCACTATGCCTTGACCCTCAAGCACTGGTGCGAAAATCTCGAAACACATTGGGACGAAGCTGTGGCTGAGGCGGGTGAAGGCACTGCTCGCGTGTGGCGGCTCTACATGGCTGCTTCGCGCATGGGTTTTGATCTCAACACTATTCAGCTACACCAGATGCTCGGTGTGAAACTGAGTGAAGGCTACAAATCAGGTATGCCGTATCGCATGCAACTTGATGTTGGGTAATCCGACTATTCAGGTGCGTGAACGAGCAAATGCTGTGCGAGTTCGTCGCTGAGTTCTGTGTACTCACCCGCGCTACCAATGCTGATGCCGCCGGCAGTGCGCTGAACCATCACAGCTGATCCAGGAATCGCTCCGACCCGCCGTAGCTGCACCATCGTTGTTGCGCTCTCTTGAATTGGCTCCGCAATTCTGCGCACGATCACTCTGGAGGCTTCTTTTCCAACTGCTTCTGTGAGTGACTGCATCGCCATGCCGTGAGCGCTATCGACCGCGGGGTTCAGTGCATCTAACCCAGGAATTGGATTCCCATATGGCGATTCGGTTGGGTGACCCAAGATCTCAAGCAAGCGTAATTCCACCGGCTCGCTGATGACATGCTCCCAGCGGCAGGCTTCAGCGTGGACGTCTTCCCATGGAAGTCCAAGGACATTCACCAATAAACACTCTGCGAGCCGATGCTTACGCATCACACTAATCGCAGCTTCGCGACCGGCAGGGGTGAATTGAAGTTGGCGATCAGGCGTTACAACAACAAGGCCATCACGTTCCATTCGAGCAACGGTCTGCGAAACCGTGGGTCCACTTTGGTGAAGTCGTTCAGTGATGCGCGCCCGCATTGGGGCTATGCCCTCTTCTTCAAGTTCAAAGATGGTGCGCAAATACATTTCAGTGGTATCGATTAGTGCACTCACACCCATCTCCTTTCATTGCTTAAGTGAGGTAACCCTCACCTTAGGCTCCAAGGAGTGCAGCGATCAACAGGGATAGGGAAAAGCCAGCCACGACGAGCCCGCCCGTCCACAGGCGTTCAATAGCAAAACTCTCCGGCAACATCGTGTCCGAGATCATCGCCAGCAGAGCGCCAGCCGCAAAGGTCTGGGCAACACCTGTCCAGGTTCCGTCATCTGATGCCAGAACTTCATGACCCAGCACGGCACTGCCTGCGCTGGTCACCACCACGGCAGACCACAACAACAACACCTTGGCAAGCGGCCACTTTCGCTCGCGCAGACCTGCCGATGCAGCCATACCTTCGGGAACGTTCGATAAACCAATGCCAAGCAAGAGCGGCATGCTCACACCACCACTGAGCACACTCAACCCAAGCACAAAGGATTCCGGGACTCCGTCCAATGCGCTACCCAGCACGATCGCCATGGGGTTACTGGGGTCTTCTTGACCAGGTTGCGGGTTCTTCCGTGAACTGCCACGGCGCTCAATGGCCCGACTGCCCAGAACAAAGACCATCGCGCCCGCAAGCAACGAGATAGCCACTGCAGTCATGGAAAGGGATGTTTGAGCATCTGCCACTAAGTCGTAGGCAACTGAACCAATGAGCAGGCCACTACCCAATGCCATCACGACGGCGGTCACCTTGGGTGCCGGTTTGAATGCATAAGCCAAGAGCGCACCCAGAATCAATGTGGCTGATGAAAGTGCCCCAAAGAAGGCTGCGCTGATCACATATTCAGTTTGGCAGAAAAGCTTTCTCCCCCATACCAATACCCTTATCCGGTGCCAACAATCATGTGGTTTCGTCGTGATCTCAGACTTCTCGATAATCCTGCCCTTCTTGGCGCATATGAGGCTGCCATGGCTGATGGAGACGGTGCAGTGGTGCCGCTCTTTGTCGTTGATCCAGTGCTCTGGGAAAAGGCCGGACCGGTTCGTCAAAATTATTTAGTCGCATCTCTCGACTCGCTCGGTGCGAGCATGAACCGGTCGCTATTGATTCGTCATGGCGATCCTGCAGTCATCCTCCCCCAAGTTGCGAAAGCCGCAGCTGCCACGAGTGTGCACATCGCAGCCGACTACGCGCCATATGGAATGCGTCGCGATCTCAAGGTTGAAAAGGCACTTGGAAAGACTCCACTCGTTCGCACAGGTTCTGCATATGCAGTTGCACCGGGCCGCGTGACAAAAAGCGATGGCACGCCTTACCGAGTCTTCACTCCATTTTATCGGGCATGGATGACTCACGGTTGGCGTGCGCCAGCTGCTGATGTTCCCGCAGATATCACGTGGCTCATGCCAATGGAATGCGAGGGAAGGCCAACAGCACCAACGCTTTCAGACATCACCTTGCCACCTGCTGGAGAAAAAGCAGCTTGGGAACAATGGATGCACTATCGCGAAAACAACCTCGCCCAATATGCCAGTGAACGTAACCGACCAGATCTCAACACCACGAGCAAACTCAGCCATCACTTGCGTTGGGGTGAGATTCATCCTCGATCATTGCTCGCTGAATTACATGATGATGAAGATGAAGTTTTTCGAAAGGAATTATGTTGGCGAGAGTTCTATGCCGACGTACTTTTCCAAGCACCAACATCCGTGAATACTTCGCTCAATGCCAAGTACGACAACATGGACTGGGCGCACGGCCCTGAAGCGGATCGCGCATTTGAAGCATGGGCTTTGGGTCGAACCGGTTTTCCGTTAGTCGATGCAGGCATGCGCCAACTTCGCACCGAGGGATGGATCCACAACCGCGTACGTATGGTCGTAGCAAGTTTCCTGATTAAAGACCTACATATTCAATGGCAACGAGGCGCCAAAGAATTCATGTACTACCTGCGTGATGCAGACCTGGCCAGCAACGTGCATGGCTGGCAATGGACTGCGGGCTGTGGAACAGATGCTTCGCCCTTCTACCGAGTCTTTAATCCAATTTCCCAGGGCTTGAAGTTCGACCCCGACGGTGATTACGTGCGCAAGTACCTGCCTGAGTTGCGGCATTTGGCCGGCAGTGCGGCCCATGAACCATGGGATCAACCTGACGGCTACGCCCATGGGTACCCCAAGCGCATCGTCGATCATGCTGTTGAACGCTTGACTGCACTGGCTGCCTATCAGGAGATCCGCTAACTACCAACCCCTACGATTGCTGGCTATGCCGACCTTCTCTGTTGTTTCCATGAAGGGCGGGGTTGGCAAAACATCTGTCACATTGGGTTTAGCCAGCGCTGCTTGGAACCGAGGACATCGAGTTCTGGTTATCGACCTAGACCCTCAGGCCAATGCAAGCATGGGCTTACGTGTTGATGAGCCGACCTTCACGGTGAACGACGTACTTGCTGACGCTCGTCCAGGTATTGCTTCCGATGCCCTCCATATTTCACCTTGGGGCGAAAACGTTCATGTCCTTGCCTCTGAACGTTCCCTTGAACATCGCAACACCGTTGAGGGTCGCCATTCATCACTTCGGCTTCGCGCAGCATTGGCAAGCTTGCCGCATTCATATGACTGCGTTCTCATTGATTGCCCTCCTTCCCTTGGCGAACTCACCCGCAATGCGTTGAGCGCGAGTGACAGCGCACTGATCGTGACCGAACCTGGATTTTTCGCACTTCGCGGCGCCGAACAAGCTTTAGAAGCCGTCGAAGTTATCCGGAGTTCAACAAACCCATTGATGAAGGCAGAGGCCATCATCATTAATAAGGCACGGCCATCTGTTGCAGAACAACGCCACCGCATTGAAGAGTTGCGCACAAACTACGGAACACTCGTCAGCCAAACACTTGTTCCAGAACGCAATGCAATCCAGCAAGCAGAGGCTGCAGGTATGCCGATCCATGCGTGGGAATCACCGGCTGGAATTGAGTTAGCACAAATCTTTGACGCGCTTTATAACGAAATCATGCCGATTCGTTTTTCAACGGAGGTAACGCGATGAGTACCGACAAGCCTGCCTTCGATCCCACTCCGCGCCCGGCTCTTGGCAAAGCATCAGATGCAGTGTGGCATCCAACCTTGCCCCGCGACCATGAGGAGCGCGCGCCGTTGAGCACTGGTGCAACATCGGATGCGTTACTTGGACCTAAGCGCGACAAACTTGTTGAACTCAACGTTGAGGTTCCCAAATCAATTCGCAAAGCTCTCAAGAATGAAGCAGACAAGCGTGGCATGAGTGTGGATCAGTTGATCACCATGCTTGCACGTAATTATTTGGGCCGCTAAATCTTTATGGTGAAAGTCGTTCAACAGCCCACGCACTGGGATCATTGAATTTCCCGGATTCGATCGTGCGGTGAAAACGCAGTCGGTCATGCAGCCGCGATGGCCTTCCCTGCCAAAACTCAATCGTGCGCGGAACGATTAACCAACCACCCCAGTGATCCGGCATGGGGATGTCTTGGGGATACCTGCGCGAAAGTTCATCAAAGCGCGCATCCAAGATCGACCGATCTGTAATCACTGTTGACTGCTCACTAACCCACGCACCAATTTTTGAATCACGCGGACGCGTACTGAAATATTCTTGGGCTTCCGTTCGACTAATTGGCGACGCTGAACCAGAGACACACACCTGCCGGTGCATGGCAAACCACGGGAAGACAACAGAGGCGTGGGGATTCTCCCAAATCTCGCGGCTCTTTCGCGATTGCAAGTTGGTGTAAAAAATGAAGCCGCGTTCATCAGCGTTCTTCAACAAAACGGTGCGGCTACTTGGCTGGCCGGTCTGGTCCGCCGTTGAAAGGACCATGGCATTTGGTTCAGGTAACTGCGCAGCAACAGCTGCCTCCAGCCAAACCTGGAAAGCCGAGAGTGGGTCAGCAGGCAGATCACCGATATCGAGGTGACCCTGGTCATAGTGCACCCGAAGATCTGCTAGCCGAGTTGGCGCTTGGTCAGGGTTCTCTAGACTCATACCTGCATCCCACCACGGGAGCGCCTCGCAATGAGCAAATGGAGCGTTCTGTGTCTGACAACATCCAGATTCCTACTGACCTACTTCCTGTTGATGGCCGCTTTGGTGCGGGCCCATCTAAGGTGCGTAAAGAGCAGGTTGACGCTCTTTCAGCGGTATGGCAGAGCTACTTGGGTACTAGTCACCGTCAAAAGACGGTGAAGTCACAGGTTGGTCGCCTTCGCTCAGGTCTGTCAGATCTGTTCTCCCTCCCTGAGGGCTACGAAGTTGTGCTCGGCAACGGCGGCTCAACGGCGTTCTGGGATGCAGCTGCCTTTGGTTTGATCCGGGATCGCGCTCAGTTCCTGTCCTTTGGTGAATTCGGCGCCAAGTTTGCCAGCGGTGTGAAGGATGCGCCGTTCCTGGGTGAACCAACCATCCGCAAGTCAGAGCCAGGCGATGCCCCTGCTTTTGTTGCTGAAGCCGGCGTTGACGCGTACTGCTCACCGCATAACGAAACCTCAACTGGCGTTGCGGTGACACCGAAGCGCGTTGCTGGCGCTGACGCTGATGCGTTGATGATCATCGATGCGACTTCTGCTGCAGGTGGCCTGATGGTTGATGCAAAGGAATTCGACACCTACTACTTCGCTCCGCAAAAGAGCTTCGGTTCAGATGGTGGTTTGTGGTTCGCGCTGATGTCACCGGCCGCGATCGCTCGTGTTGCTGAGATCAAGGCAACCAACCGCTGGATCGCACCGTTCTTGGACCTGCAGACCGCAATTGATAACTCGGTTCAGGACCAGACCTACAACACCCCTGCACTTTCAACAATCTTGATGATGGCCGAGCAGGTTGACTGGTTCAATAGCAACGGCGGTTTGAAGTGGGCTGCAGGCCGCACCGCTGAATCATCAGGAGTGTTGTACGACTGGGCAGAAGCTAACCCGCTGGCAACTCCGTTTGTTACCGATCCAGCAAAGCGTTCAGGTGTGGTCGCAACCATCGATATCGACGACTCAATCGATGCAACCTTGATCTGCAAGGCACTTCGCGCCAACGGTGTTGTCGATACTGATCCGTACCGCAAGCTTGGCCGCAACCAACTTCGAGTTGCCGTGTTCCCATCAGTCGATCCTGACGATGTGCGCGCACTGACTCGCTGCATTGATTACGTCATTACTCAGCTTTCGTGACGCTAGCTCCTGCTCGTCCGGTACGCGATCGCTCAACTTGGATCTGCTATTTGCAGGGCGGCTTCTTTGCGTGGTTCATCTACGCCTTCGGAGCCACCCAAGCGTTACTTCGTGACGAGCAGGGAACCACTCGTTCAATTGCCGCCTTGCATGGAACCTTCCTTGCAACAGGAAGCCTCGTAGGTTCACTTCTCGCGGGTAAAGCACTGCTCAAATGGGGTCGTGGAATCGTCATGCGGGTTGGTGGAATCGGAGCCATCATCGGCATCCTGATCTACACCACACCCAATGGCTCATTCCCCGTGACCTTGGCCGGAGCCTTCTTCGCAGCGCTGTGTGGGTCATTTTTTACTTCTGGACTCAACGCATTCTTGATGGATCATCAAGGAGATGCCGGTCCAAGTTCACTCCTTGAGGCCAATGCAGTCGCCGCCTTCATGGGTCTTGCCGGACCGCTGGTAGTTGGTGTCACCACTGCAACGTTTTTCGGTTGGCGTGCAGGCGTGTGGGTCGCTGTTGCCGCGTTGATTGTCGTTGAATTTGCGCGGGGTCGAGACCTGTCGGGTTACCGGACTGATGCTGAAGAACTCAAACATGAACGCACCGACAAGATGCCTCGCGAGGTGTACTGGAGTTTAGGTTTGTTTATGTGCTTTCTGGCCACTGAGTTCTCAATGACGTTTTGGAGTGCAGATCTTTTACGCGAACGTTGTGGTTTTGCAGCAGGAGCAGCGGCTGCATCCATTGGCGCAATCACAGGAGGCATGCTGATTGGGCGACTCATCGGAGCACGTCTTGCAGAGCGTCACCCTGCAGATTTTTTGCTACGTGTTTCTGTTGTGCTCGCACTTGTTGCTTTTGCACTTGCATGGAGTTTTACCTGGTGGCCAGCTGTAATCCTGGGCTTGGCACTTGGCGGACTTGGGCTCAGCGTGCAGTCACCCTTAGGCATCGCACGAACAATGCAAGTCTCCAATGGTTTAACAGACCGTGCATCAGCACTCGCCCTCGTTGCCGGAAGTATCGCTGTGGCATCGGCGCCAATTGCCTTAGGCGTGTTGGCTGATCATGTTGGTTTCCACACTGCGTTCTTGATGGTTCCTGTCTTTCTCGGACTCGCACTCGTGATCTTGCTGGTGCGTCCGGTCAAACCAGTTGTAAGAATTAGTTAAGGAATAGCAACGCGGAGCAACCGATGATCACGTTCACTCGCGATGAGTAGTGCTTTTCCATCTGCTGCCCAAGTAATTGCTTCACCCTGTAATTGCCCAGGTAGATCAAAGGTTTTCGAGGGCTTACCTACGGGCAAGCCGTGGTAGATCGTCGCATCAAAGTAAGTACGCAACACGTAGCGGTCACCTTGCGGCGACACTGCGCCATCGGTGATTAACCCACCTTCGGTGTGCAACTTAATCGCTGTGTTTCTTTGTTGTAGTGGATTAGGTAGCGCATACAAACTTCCGTGCGCTAATTGTTTTGTCACAATCCATAACTGAGGAGTAGCTGGATCCGCGAGCAGGGTCTCTGCGTTATGCGACATATCTGGATAGGTGAATCGATAGGTCGATGCACTGAGAGTTTGTGAGTCAAGGCTCTTGGGTTCACGGATTTTAAGTACCTCCACGAAGGGCCACGAATCTTTGTTATCGCCGATGTCGCCAAGCCAGAGAACTGGACGACCCTTGGCATCTCTGCCGGATGCGATCGCTTCGTAGTCTCGCGACCGAACGCCGCGGATAGTCAGCGTCGCCTTGGTTTTACATGTGCGTTCATCCACCGCGTAGATTCGCGGCCCTCCTGAAGAGTCGTTGTGAAGGTACAACGTGCCCGGGAATGCTTGCGAGCGAGTGATCCCACTGATTTCATCGAAGCGTTGATCAGTGAACGTGCATTGAACGTTCCACGGCGGAACTGCGGCCCGTGCGGGAGTGAGTCCCAAGAAAAAAACGAGTGGCGCTAGCAGAAAAGCAAAAAGTCGGGTCATGAGCCAGCGAACGCCGCCGCAACCACCACCGCGATGAGCGATGCGAGCACCACGAGGGTGATGATGCGGCGGGCCTTAGGACTCATGACCCGACCTTAAAGCTTTACTACCCGGATACGCCAAGCAGCTGCTCAATTGGGTTGATCGCGAAGTACAAAACAAAGGCGATTGAGATAACCCACATCAGCCAGTTGATTTCCTTGATCTTGCCGGTTGCGATCTTGATGATGACCCAGCTCACGAAACCAGCACCAATGCCGTTGGTGATTGAGTAGGTGAATGGCATCAAGGCGATCGTCAAGAAGGCAGGGATGCCGATCGAGTAATCGGTGAAGTCAATGTGACGAATTTGCGTCATCATCAAGAAACCAACAATTACCAGAGCCGGCGTTGCAGCCTCGTAAGGAATCACTGTGACCAGCGGCGAGAAGAACATTGCGATCAAGAACAGCAGACCGGTAACCAATGATGCGATACCAGTGCGTGCACCTTCACCGATGCCTGATGCTGACTCGATGTATGCAGTGTTGCTCGAGACCGAACCCACACCGCCAGCGACTGCTGCGAGTGAGTCGACAACAAGGATGCTCTCGAAGTGAGGAATGTTTCCTTCTTCATCAAGCAAATCAGCTTCAGTGGCAAGACCAAAAGCGGTGCCCATGGTGTCGAAGAAGTCAGAGAGCATGAGCGAGAAAATCGCCAGGATTGCTGCAACAACGCCGATTGATTCAAAACTGCCAAAGAGGTTGAACTGACCAAGCAATCCAAGATCCGGGGTAGCAGCAATTGACTCTGGCACCTTAGGAACGTTCAGGCCCCAACCAAGTGGGTTATCTGTTGACTTGGCTCCAACGCCTGCCACGGCTTCAATAATCATTGCAACCACGGTCGTAGCCAGAATGGAAATCAAGATTGCGCCCTTGACCTTGCGCACCAACAACACGATGGTGATGATCAAACCGATCACGAAGGTCAGAATTGGCCAGCCTTGAAGCTCACCGAAGAATCCGAACGAAATAAGTGGAACACCCGAGCGAACAATGCCCGAGTCCACTAAACCGATGATGGTGATGAACAAACCAATACCCACGCCAATTGCGTACTTAAGCTGCTCTGGCACTGCCTTGAAGACAGCAGAGCGGAAGCCGGTGAGTACCAACAACAGAATCAACAAGCCTTCAAGCACTACAAGACCCATGGCGTCTGCCCAGGTCATCTGAGGGGCAAGGGTGAAGGCAACGAAACCGTTGAGGCCAAGGCCGGCAGCAATAGCAACCGGGAAACGGCCAATGGCACCCATCAGGATTGTCATGAGGCCAGCAACGAGGGCTGTTGCTGCGGTGACCATCGTGATTGACTGAAGAACATCTGTGTTTTCGCCGATGAACTGACCGTTCACATCTTTTGCAGTACCAATGATCAGTGGATTCAGCACTACGATGTATGCCATCGTGAAGAAGGTGACAAATCCACCTCGGATTTCACGGCTGTAATTGGATCCGCGTGCGGATAGTTCGAAATACTTGTCGAAGCCAGATTTTGGCTCGGTACTAATGGACATGCACCCTCGGGTTGATGAATGGCCGGAGACTAGCGTGAGAACTCCATCAACTGTTGGACATGAGGGAAGGCAGCACCATGAGTCGGACAAGTGCCTATCGGGCAGAGCCAGGTTCAGTGGCTTCAGCGCAAGTTGCTGTCCGAATTGGCACGCTAGCTTGGGTGATCGCCGGCGTCGTTGGTGCCGTCGTTTTGAAGACACAAGACGGAAATGTCCAGCAATGGCTGCTGATGTCAGCTATCGCAATTACCAGCGGGGTTTTAGGTTTGGTGTTTTTGCGGCGCAAGGCCCAAGGGAAGTAACCGCTCCTGGAATTCAATTCGAACAGTGTTTAGGAGTGGCCTAAATCCCCAGCTTCATCTGGCAGGGATCCCTCAGCGGGCTCAACGGGTGGTTCAACGAGAACCTCGGAATGCGCACCGCAGCCAAAGCCCAAACTCACGATGCGCCCGTCTGCCGCACCAAGTTCATTAGCGCAGATTCCAAAAGCCTGACCAACCACACCACCCACAGTTACCAAGAAGCCACAGGTTGAACATTCATGGGCTGCATTTCTCGCCATTGCTGTCTGCGGGCCCGTGTCACCTACGTGCCACCTATGAGCCGCCGCTTCACGCCCAAGTGGAGAAAGCACGCGAGCTCGACCAAGACCAAGTTCCCACTGACCTGGCGTCAATGGAGCAAGGGAGGCCACACCTTCAAGTTCATCTTCGCCAGTGAGTCCGGCGATGAGTCGTTGGTCATCTGCTGGAGTGGGCAGGATGTCGCCGACACCAAGGTCACCTGGTTGAACCCGTTCACTCCATGGCACCCAAGCTGGGGCAACCAGGGCCTGCTCCCCCGGCATCAAGACCACATCGTTGACCGTGACCGAATCAGTGCCAGCCGCACGCACGACAAGGACAGCCCAATTCCAACCGACATAGGCGGGGTTGAGACAGGTATAAAGGTGGGTTGCTATGTGATCGGCGTCCATCATGGCGCTGACAAATTCACCGACATATTCCGCGCCAACTTCTCCGATTAGGGCGTCGCGGGTCAGTTCCTGAGCATCAAGAAGCCGCGGATCGTCCACGATGGCCACTTGAGTGTCGATGTCAGTCACAGGTCGATTCTCGCGTACCTATGACCCGTGCTGAACCCCCGGGGGCAAAACACCAGCAATCCCGTAGGCTGCGGGCGTGATGATTCGTCGAATTGCCCCTGTCGTTGCCCTTGGTATTGCTGCTCTTGCGCTTTCCGGATGTACAAAGCCTGCGCCGGCTGTGTCTGTGGTCAGCGGCGTCAACAGCGTGAATGAAGAGGCACTGTGCTGGGACTTCAATGTCGACGAAGCAGGCCTTAACTGCCAAAACCTGGCCACCAACTTGGAAGATGCACTGCCTAGCGCTCTCAGCGTTCCATCAATGGTGGGTAACACCGTGGGCATCAGCGTTGACCCAGTAGTCGCAGAAGAAGGTTGGACCGCATTCTTCAATGGCCAGCCACTGAGTCCAGAACCCATCACAGAGACCTACTTCCGTTTCACTGTTCCAACTGGCACAACACTGAATGCCGAAGGAACTCCGCTTGCTGTTGCTTCAATCAGCAACAACAAGATGCGCGGTTTGTGGTTGTTCAAAATCACGAACTAGTAGTTCACCTTGAATCAAACGTTCGACCTTGGGATTGCATTAACGACGTTTTTCGTTATTTTCCTTGCTGAACTTCCAGATAAGAGTTTCATTGCATCATTGGTGCTCGCGACTCGTTTTCGACACCTCTACGTATGGCTCGGTGTCAGCGCTGCATTCTTCATTCAATGCCTTATCGCCGTTACAGCTGGCGGGTTTATTGCACTTCTGCCGCAGGAACCGGTTCTTGCTGTTACTGCCATATTTTTCTTGGCTGGTTCAATCGTTTTAATTCGCGGGGGCTTGAAATCGCGGGCCCAGGAAGCACAAGAAGAAGCAGCTGAAGAATCAGAAGTTTTAGCAAAAGTTGGCGCGTCGTCTACCGAATCCGTGCGTCGCACAATCATCACAAGCTTTGTTGTGATCTTTGCGGCCGAATGGGGTGACCTCACTCAGATTTTTGCTGCTGCTCAAGCTGCGAAAACAGGGCAGCCGTTCACCGTATTTGTTGGTGCTTGGATTGGGCTGATCGCTGTTGCTGGTATTGCAGTAGTGCTGGGTCGCTGGCTGCAACAGCGCATCCCTTTATCGCGCGTACGTATCGCTTCGGGATTAGTGCTATTGGCCCTTGCAGTGTGGACTGCAACTGAATTTTTCCAAGCGCTCAGCACGCCTTAACAGGAAATTAAATGTCGAGGTCGTTGGCAACCGCGCGCAACACTGCGGCGGTTTTTTGTGCCATGACATCTGCAGGGTACTTACCCCGCTGAAGCTGCGTGGCCACGCCATCAAGCAACTTGATGAGGTCTTCAACGAGGCCAGCAAGATCGCCAGCAGGCTTGCGGCTGCCCTTGACCACAGAAGGGGTCGGGCCAATGATCTTGACTGACAGTGCCTGCTTACCGCGCTTGCCGTCAACGATGCCGAACTCGACCTTTGTTCCAGGCTTGAGTGCCGTGACGCCATCAGGCAGCGTAGACACATGGACGAAGACGTCTTCACCTTCGTCTGATGCGAGAAAGCCGAAGCCCTTCTCAGTGTCGTACCACTTCACGGTTCCTGTAGGCATGGGTCAAGGGTACCCAGCGACCCTTGGGTTGGGGCCGCTCGGGTGACTCAGGCCACTTGGGCCAGAGGGATTTGAGCACGAACCTGTAACTCCAGGTCAGAAAGTTTCCCGATTCCGGGGATGGACACATCCACTTCTTCGAAGGCAGCCGTGCCCCGCACGTCAAGATCCATTCCGCCTGCCTGACCGGTCACTCACTCTCGATCAACGCTGAGTTTGATCGAGCAATCACTGTCGATGAGGCAACAGCATTGCTGAGCAGCGCACCTGGTGTGTCAGTGGTTGATGTGCCAACTCCATTGGCAGCTGCGGGCACCGATCCGTCGCTGGTCGGTCGCATCCGCCAAGACCAGTCGGTAGCGGACGGTCGAGGCTTGGTGTTGTTTGTCGGCAACGACAATCTTCGCAAGGGGGCGGCGTTGAACGCTGTTCAGATTGCTGAACTGGTTGCCGCAGGTCTCTAGCAGTAGCGCCTCTCATCGGTGAAAGTGGTCCGAGATGTCATCGGTGACACATGTGACGTAAGGCACGAAAGCCAGTCTGTGAGTCATGTGTCACCTCAGGGTGCCGCGATCTCGACCGACGAGTTGGGGATAGGCGGAAGCGGGAAGTGGCATGCAACAAATTGTCCGGGCGATACCTCTTGCATGAGCGGTTCCTCTGCGGCGCACTTGTCCTGCACCTTGGGGCAGCGCGTGCGGAACCTACAACCACTGGGGGGCGAAAGAGGAGAAGGAACGTCGCCTTCGAGGGCAGGCCCTCCGAATGCGACGTCAGGATCTGCCTGAGGCACGGAGTCCAGGAGCGCGCGAGTATATGGGTGAGCTGGGTGGTTGTAGACAGCCTCCGGCTCACCGAACTCGCAGACCTTACCCAGGTACATCACCATCACTCGATCACTCACTGTGCGTACTACGCCCAAGTCGTGCGAGATGAAGATGATGGTGAGGTTGTGTTCGGCTTTGAGGTCTTCAAGGAGATTCAGAACCTGTGCTTGAACGGATACATCAAGTGCCGAAACCGGCTCATCGCAAATGAGGAGGTCAGGGCGCAGGGCCAACGCACGTGCGATCGCGACTCTTTGCGCCTGGCCTCCTGAGAGAGCCCGCGGTAAGGCCTTGGCAAACCGTTCACCCGACAGTCCGACCTGGCTCAGCACATCTTTCGATGTCTGCTTCCGCTCCTCCTCCGGCCGCTTGGCTACTGCAAGGCCCTCGACGACTATGTCTTCCACCCTTCTCCGCGGATTCAACGAGGCGATCGGATCTTGGAAGATCATCTGCATCTCGCGTCGAAGCTTGCGCATCTCGCGTTCGCTTGCACGCTCGATTGACTCGCCTTTGAAGGAGATCTGTCCCGATGTCAACCGGTCGAGTCGAAGCACTGATCGGCCTGTTGTGGACTTTCCGCAACCAGACTCGCCAACGATGCCCAAGGTCTCGCCGCGTACCACGTCGAAGCTCACTTTCGATACTGCTTGGACCAAGCCGCCTGAAGTCGGATACTCGACCACCAGATCCTTGACCGAAAGCAGTGCTTGTTCGTCACGCAGGTGTGCTGTACCGCTACCAGCCATGTCAGCGTCCCCCTTGTCCAACGTTCACGGTGTCCCGCGCTGCATGCTCGACAGGGTGCAGGCAGGCGAACTGGTGTTCTGTACTCGCTGTGGTCAACGCTGGTCCTGGATCGATGCACGCAGGTGTGCTGAATTCGCATCGCGGAGCAAAGCGGCATCCCTCCGGGGGGCTCACGGGATCAGGCAGGGAGCCATCGATGACGCGGAGCCTCTGATGCCGTCCCGTGGCAATCGATGGTGTAGCGCCAAGAAGGGCTTCGGTGTACCGGTGTCGGGGGGACTCGAAGACTTCGCGAGTGGGGCCAGTCTCGGACAGCCTCCCTGCATACATCACCGATACACGATCCGTTCTGCCGGCCACGACTGAAAGATCGTGGCTGATGAGCATCATGGCCATGCCGCGTTCGCGCTGCACAGATCTCAGAAGATCAAGGATCTGCCGCTGAATCGTCACGTCCAGTGCGGTGGTGGGCTCGTCGGCAATCAGCAGCACTGGCTCACACGCCAACGCGATGGCAAGCATGACGCGTTGGCGCATGCCTCCAGACATCTCATGGGGGTAGTTGCGAAGACGAGGTTCAGGATCCGGGACCCCCACTTCAACGAGAAGCTGCAGGGCGCGGGTGTGAGCCTCGCTTTTGCTGACGCCGAGATGCTTTCGCATGCCCTCTGAGATCTGGCGCTCCACCCTCACTACTGGGTTCAGCGATCGCCCCGGGTCCTGGAACACCATGGCGATCTGATTGCCCAGCAGTTCCTGCTTCTCCTTCTTGGAAAGCGAGAAGAGGTCTCTTCCCTGAAGGCGAACCTCGCCTGTGCAGGCTGAGCGTGGGGGCATCAGGCCCATGATCGCCCGGGCCATGATGGACTTCCCAGAGCCCGACTCACCAACGACTCCCAACGCCTGCCCTGCCTCAAGGTTCAATGAGACATCATCGACAGCGCGCACGGACCCTCGTGGGGTTCCGATATGCGCTCGTAGATGCTGCACCTCGAGCAAGGGGGTGGTGTTCGTCATGATGAGTCGGGCCTCCTGGGAATCAAATGGAGCTGTCAGCAATCCGCACTTCTATGGCTGCATCCACAGTCCTTCAGTGACAAGTGAGCCACTGCCGTAGTACTCGATGCCGCCTCCGAACTTCTTTCCTGTCCAGAAGAAGCCCTGAGGTGAGACGTACCAGAGGTAAGGATTCAGCGACGTAATCCGATCCTGAGCGATCGCGTAGGCATCCTTGCGCTCACCGATGTCAGTGGCCTGGCGTCCGGTGTCGAGCGCATCATTGAGCACTGGATCATTGATGCCGCTGGTGTTCCCCTTCGAATCCCCGTGGAACCAGGTGTACATCTGGGTCTCCGGATCCAGGAAGTTCGTTCCGGAACTCATCGCCTGGAAGTCACCACTGAGCGACTTGCCCTGTGCAGTGGGGAAGTCGAACTCCTCCACCTTGACGGTGACGTTCTTGTAGGTCGACATCTGTGCCTGGATCGCCTGAGCGACGGTATTGCTCGGTGGCAGCGAGTACGCGGTCAGCGTGATCGCCACGGGCTTTCCCTGCTTTGCTGCAATCTCATCGAAGAGCGCCTGCGCTTCGGTGGCATTGAACTGCGTGATCTGCGTTCCGGTGTAGAACGGGGCATCAGCATTGAACAGCGATGTTGGCAGTTCTGCCCCGCCTTCGTAGACAACCTCGTTGATGAGGCTGATATCGATCGCCTTCACGAAGGCTTCTCGTACCTTGGGATCATCGAATGGCGCCTTGCGGAAGTTCAAGGCGAAGCCATTGCCGCCATTGAGCATCACCTGGTAGGTGCCGTAACCGGCAGCCTCGGCCTTCTGAGTGTTGTCGGCCTTGTTATCCACAACAATATCCACGCCATCTGCCTGGAGGGTGTTCAGGCGTTGTGCGGAATCCAGCACCGTGCGGATCGTGAGGGAGTCGAGGTACGGCTTTGGCGCATTCCAGTACGAGGGGTTCTTGGACAGTTCCATCTTGTCCTGGCGAATCCAGCTCTTCAATGTGAAGGGACCGGCACCAATGGGATTTGCATCGAACGCCTCTGAGCCCTTCTCCAGCGCGGCAGGGGAAGCGATCCAGTTCAGCGACGAGACTGTGATGCCCTGCCCGAAGTTCGGATTGGGCACTCCCATTGTGAATTGCATGGTCAGGTCATCGACAACTTTGGTAGAGGTCACCTGCGCAGCTGTGCCCAACGAAGCGGATCCCAACTCGGGATTCTTCATGCGATCCCAATTGAACTTCACGGCCTCAGCATTGAGTGCGGAGCCGTCGCTGAAGGTGACGCCAGGCCGGAGCTTGAGGTCGAAGGTCTTGCCAGCGTCACTCGACGTCAGGCTCTCTCCGATTGAGGGTATCAATTCGTACGTGGTGAGGTCCTGCGTGAAGAGCGTTCCGTAGAGCGAGGTTCCCACGGGAGCGCTTCCCGAGTAACCCACCGTGATCTTCGCCGGATCCAGACTGGTTGGCTCCGTCATCATCAGGAGTGATGCACTACCGCCCGCTACAGGCTCGCCTGAGGTGGTTCCACCTGTGCTGGATACGTCTGCCTCTCCACCTCCACCGCATGCCGCAAGCACGAGTGCTGCGACACTCACCATGGTGGTGGTGAGGATCGATTTTCTCATTCGTTTCATCGAGTTCCCTTCGGTTGTGTTGTGAATGATGAATGCATTCCCCACTCGTTGGTACTAGTCCTGCATCGTGCGATCAAGGCGAACCCGGAGAAAGTCTCCAGCCTGATTGAGTGAGAACACAGCCAGGAAGATGACTCCTGCTGGAATGAATACCAAGGCTGGATAGTTGGCGATCACGTCTTTGCCGGATGCGATCATCCCGCCCCAGCTTGGAGTTGGCGGAGGGATGCCGAGTCCAAGGAAGCTCAAAGAACCTTCCGCGACGATGAGAGCTGCGATGACAATCGGCAGGTAGGTGGCGATTGGCGGCAGTACATTCGGCAGCAGTTCCCTAGCGATGATCCGGGTGTTTCCAGCTCCCATATTGCGCGCTGCTCGGATGAACTCACGAGCATTCCATGCAATCGTGGTCGCCCGCGACAATCGCACGAACGTGGGCACCACAATGAGGGTCAATCCGATCATCATCGTCTGCAAACTCGGGGTCAAGATGGAAGAGAGCGCAAGCAGGAGGATCAGCGCGGGGAAGGCCAAGAGGGCATCAGTGACAATAGTGATGACCGCATCAATCTTTCGTCCGAAGTACCCGCCGATCATCCCCAGCGTCGTACCGATGGTGAAGCCGGCTATCCCTGAAACGGTTCCGACCAATAGTGAGACTCTTGCTCCATAGACGAGCCTGGCCAGAACGGATCTACCAAGTTGATCAGTGCCCAGCAGCATCTCAATTGAGCCGAACTGTGGGGGCTGGCGTGGCCTTCCTATAGGAACCTCGTAGGAGCCAATCGGCAGCAGGCTGGCAAACAGCGCCGAGAAGACAACCAACGCCAGCCACGCGAACGATAGATACACCATGACGGAGCGCGTCTTCTGCGTCGCCGGAACCAGCGGATCATTTGCGGGGGCGAGGCCTGTTCCGCCGGATAGCGGCTCCGCCATATCGCTTGTATGCACGGTTGTCGTCATGAGGTTGATCCTTTGCGCACTCTTGGATCCAAGAATCCGTAACTGAAATCAATGAACGTATTGATTACGACATAGACGACAGCGGTGAATACGACCACACCCGTTGCCATCGTGATGTCGCGCGCAGATATGGAAGTGACCACCAACTGTCCCAAGCCAGGCAGCGAGAACAGGCTCTCCACGATGACCGCGCCACCAATTGCTCGACCGAGGTTGATGCCGAAGAGGGTGACAAGGGAGAACGATGACGGACGAAGTGCGTGCCGCACCAGCACAAATGATCCAGTCATGCCTTTTGCCCGTGCTGCTGCGATGTAGTCCTCGCGCAATGTGGTGATGAGATCGGTGCGTAAGAGCCGGTGGAAGGAAGCAATCTCGGGAAGGGCAATTGCAAGAGCCGGGAGAAATGCAGAACGCAAGTTCAGCAGGAGTCCGTCTTCCTCGATGCGACTCCACCCGTTGACCGGGAAGAGATTGAATTGCACTGCGAGCAGGTAGATGAGCACGGGCCCAGCAACGAACGCGGGGATCGACAGGAACATCGACGAGAATGCATTGATCACTCGATCCGTGCGAGAACCCGGGCGCGTGGCGGAGATGATCGCTAGGGGCACTGCAATGACGAGTGCCATCGAAACCGCAAGAATTGCCAACTCAAGTGTGACGGGAATTCGCTCGATGATGGCAGACGTTACCGACTGACCTGTGATTGCTGAGTTGCCTAGATCTCCTTGCAGCGCATTGATCATCCAATTCCAGTACTGCACCAGAATTGGCTGGTTCAATCCCAGCTTCTCATTTAGTGCTGCCACCTGCTCAGCCGTGGCATTCTCGCCCAGGATCACGCCGGCAACGGAACCAGGAGCCAGACTCAGCATCGCAGTGACGGCAAATGTCACAATCAATATCACGAGCAAGCTCCGTGCAATTCGGCTTGAAGATGATCGCAACATCTCGCCACCTCTCAGTCGGAAAGCACTGGGCACCTCTCTGGGTAGCGCAGAACTGATAGTATGAGTGCACTGAGAGTGAGCGTCAACCGCTTTTCGCCAATTGAATGTCGGATTTACATTTCATTTTGCGCGGGACTGCCCCGAGTGTGATTGCCTCCTGACCAGTGAGGATTCGCTAGCGTTGTGGGAGCGAAATGCCAAGCGACAGACCGCAAGAGATCTCAGCAGATATGAAGATCCGGATCAGGATGTCTAAGCCCGTGAATGAAGTTGTTTCAGTGAGATGGAATGTGGCACGTGGAACTGGAGCCCTTATGTAGAGGAATGAATTCTCGTGGGATCTTCGTGAAGGTGTGGTGCTGTTTGCACGAGCTATTTGTCGGCGTGAAGCTAGCAGTTCACACACAATCTACGCGTATCGCTCAATCTACGCGTACCGCCGCCCATCCACGCATTCCATCGGCTCATCTGCTTCTCGTCCAGAAGACAACGCGATCGCATTCCCCCATTTGTGGCTGCAAAGCAATGCAGATCGCTGAACTGGTTGCCGCAGATCTCTCACATCATCGTGTGCTCGCCTCAGTGCGTCTTCTTTCCTGCTTCAAGGGACTCGATGCTCTTCAGCACTCGCGCTGATCGGGTCTCGTCCTTCTTGGCATCTTCAATCCACAGCACGTAGCCGCGATGATTGCTGAAGGACAGGCTTGCGAAGGAGTCTCTCGCCGTCATATTCTCCGCAGCTCGGAGGCGAGGTCGGCCGGGACGCTGACTTCACGAGGGGCCGGTTCGACTGCCAATCCATCCGTGATGCTCTCGCCGGCTTTGATGCCTGCAGCTTCACGATTCTCAGTGCTCACAGGAATCAGGTAGCGACCGTTGTACGGCGCACTCGTAGTCCAGTATGAGTGCTTCTTGATCGTCACGACGACCGGAACCCGCTTGCCGGCTGAAGTGGCTGCAGCGTTGCTCGACGAAGGCATCGTGCTCGGTGAAGGCGCGCTCATGTCGCTCGTGGCAGAACTGCGACGGGAGTACTTGGGTCTTGGTCCCCTCGATGCCCTTGTTCGTCAGCCCGGAGTGACTGATGTGTTGGTCAACAGTGCGCACGACGTCTGGATTGACCGGCACTGAGGTGTAGTTCAAGCTCCAGATCCACCGCAACACGCCCTGAGGTGGCCACACCCCCCACGAGCAGTGGATCCACTCCAGCAGGCCCTGAACCCACGTACATCAGTTCCTTGGCACCGTAACTGGAGAGGAATGCACTCAGGCCTAGATCCAAGAGGAAGTTGCCGGTCTTGGTTCTGTCTATCCCCAGACTCATCGTGAGTACACAGCCGGCAGCATCGATAGTGAGATCGGCGGAGTCAACGGGCGCGGTCAGGGTGAGGTTCTTGCCGTTGACCTGTGAGGTGAGCGTCAAGGCAACTGCTGCAGGAGTTTTACTCCAGGCTCCGGCAATGATCATTTGCTGACCCTATGCAACGAGCGGCACCCCAAAGGGATGCCGCTCGTTGAAATGCTGTGCGTTGAACTAGAAGTCCATGCCGCCCATGTCGCCACCAGGCATTGCTGGAGCAGCCTTCTCAGGCTTGTCAGCAACAACAACTTCAGTGGTGAGGAACAGTGCCGCAATTGAGGCTGCGTTTTGGAGTGCTGAACGGGTGACCTTTGCAGGGTCGATGATGCCAGCGGCAATCATGTCGACGTATTCACCAGTTGCAGCGTTGAGGCCCCAACCTGCCTGAAGTTCGCGAACCTTTTCAGCGACGACGCCACCTTCAAGTCCTGCGTTTTCAGCGATCTGCTTCAACGGTGCACTCACCGCAACGCGAACGATGTTTGAACCAGTGAGCTGTTCGCCCGTAAGTCCAAGTGCATCGATCTTTGCTGAGGCTGAAGCCATAGCCTGAATCAAAGCGACGCCGCCACCAGGGACGATGCCTTCTTCGACTGCAGCCTTTGCGTTACGCACTGCGTCTTCGATGCGGTGCTTGCGCTCCTTGAGCTCAACTTCAGTTGCAGCGCCAACCTTGATGACTGCAACGCCGCCGGCCAACTTCGCCAAACGCTCTTGCAACTTCTCACGGTCGTAATCTGAATCTGAGTTTTCGATTTCTGCGCGGATCTGATTCACACGGCCGTTGATCTGATCAACATTGCCTGAACCTTCAACGATCGTGGTTTCGTCCTTGCTGACCTGCACCTTGCGAGCGCGGCCAAGAAGTTCGAGCCCTGCAGTTTCAAGCTTGAGACCAACTTCTTCGCTGATGACCTGGCCACCAGTAAGGATTGCAATGTCTTGCAGCATTGCCTTGCGGCGATCGCCAAAGCCTGGAGCCTTGATAGCAACTGACTTGAAGGTGCCACGGATCTTGTTCACGACGAGAGTTGAAAGCGCTTCGCCATCAACGTCTTCAGCGATGATCACCAATGGCTTACCTGACTGCATGACCTTCTCAAGCAGTGGAAGGAGATCCTTCACTGATGAGATCTTCTGGTTAGTCAGCAGGATGTATGGATCTTCGAGTTCTGCTTCCATGCGCTCTGGATCAGTCATGAAGTACGCAGAGATGTAGCCCTTGTCGAAGCGCATACCCTCGGTGAGCTCAAGCTCAAGACCGAAGGTGTTGCTTTCTTCAACAGTGATGACGCCTTCTTTGCCAACCTTGTCCATGGCTTCAGAGATGAGGCCACCAACTTCTGCGTCGCCACCGGCTGAAATTGCAGCGGTTGATGCGATCTGCTCTTTGGTTTCAACATCCTTTGCCATGGCTAGGAGCTCTGCACAGATAACGTCAACGGTCTTCTCGATGCCGCGCTTCAAGCCCATTGGGTTTGAGCCAGCGGCAACGTTGCGAAGACCTTCGCGCACGAGTGCCTGTGCAAGCACTGTTGCGGTGGTGGTGCCGTCGCCAGCTACGTCGTCAGTCTTCTTGGCGACTTCCTTGACGAGCTCTGCGCCGATTTTTTCGTATGGATCTTCGAGATCGATTTCCTTAGCAATGGAAACACCGTCGTTGGTGATGGTGGGAGCGCCCCACTTTTTCTCCAACACAACGTTGCGACCTTTAGGTCCAAGGGTGACCTTGACTGCGTCTGCGAGCACGTTCATGCCGCGCTCAAGCGAGCGACGAGCCTCTTCATCAAATGCGATGATCTTTGACATTGATCTGTTCCTCCAGGAACGCCGAGCGGAAAATGGCACTCTCAGGTGTCGAGTGCTAACCCATTTTTAGCACTCGGACCCTGAGAGTGCAAATAAGATTTCCCGGTTTCGCCAGGGGCGAAGTGGCCCAGATTGGGCTTAACCCCGGGCAGCGATGGCCTGAACCACGCTGTTTTGAGCGTCGGTGAAGGCAGGTACTGGCCCTTTTGCCCCTGAGCCCTTTGTCGTGACCGCCCAGGCCTTGCCTAGAGGAGCCCAGACCTCACCCATGGCAGGCACGTTTGGAATCGCAATACCGGCAGCGCCGGCAGCGCCAAAGGCCTTGAGGCGGGCATCGGTAACTCCCGAGACCGCTTTACTGCTGGCTGGCATCCGACGGGCAGCGTTGGCAAAGGCCGCCTGGATCCCAGCCTTCGATAATCCTTCAACGACGAAATCCGAAGCGGCCTTTCGAACCTGGTGAGCTTGGGCGTAAATCGTGACCATAAAGCCCTTCATCCCTAGCAATGGTGCTGGGGACTTTCCGCTCACCATGCCCGGCACTGAAGTGATCCGGTAACCGAAAGGTAAAGCGATGATCGCGTTGAGGTCCCACGGCCCGGTAATCCAAAACGGTGCTTTGCCTGCGGCGAAAGCGTCTTTGGCTTCCTGGGTATTCAGCGATGAGTCAATGACTCGTGCCGAGTTCCAGTCTTTAATCAGAGTCGAATATGCAAGAAAGGCCGGGTTTGCGATTCCAACATCACTGGTGCTGGCATTGCCTTTGTCGTCTTTGCCAAAGACATAGCCGCCAAGCCCGCTAAAGAAGGGATACATGTTGTAGGCGTTGCCATTTGCTCCCTGGCCCACGGCAACACCTGCGGTTGCTTTCTTGTTTTTCATCAAGCGGGTTGCAATCGCAACAACTTTTTTGAAGTCTTGTGGTTGCTTTGGCACCAGACTCACGTTGGTCACCATTGCAAGGTTTTCAAATTGCACTGGTACGCCAAAGATCTTGCCGTTATAACGGAAACCCGATAACACATTGGGTGGAAACACAGAGATGCGATCGCTACCAAGTACAAGGCTTCGCACTAACTTGGCGTCAACGAGCTCGCCTGTTGATTCATGCTCTGCTGCAATCACATCCGGTGCATCCGCAGACTTCACTGTTGTGAGTTCATCTTTGATCGCAGCCAAACTGTCTTTGACTACGACTTTGATTTTGGTGCCGCGGAAACCTTGCGGGAACTGCGCATTCAATACATCTGCGCGAATTTGGTCAGCCCACACCACGATTGGTGGATTTGCTGCTTGTGCGGTTGGAGCCAGAACCACAACGCCCGCAACCATGCCGAGCCCGACACAACTGACGAGCGCTTTACGCATTGCCCCCACAGCAGTCATGGGATTTAGCGTGACTCGAGCTCAACGCCCAAACGACGAGCTGAGCGTGCCTTTTGACGTGATGAACGCATGCGACGAAGACGCTTGACCAACATTGGGTCCAACTCCATTGCGGCTGGCTGATCGATCAAGCCATTGAGAATTTGGTAGTAGCGAGTAGCGCTCATATCGAAGAGGTCACGAATGGCCTGCTCTTTGGCGCCTGCGTACTTCCACCACTGACGCTCGAACTCCAGGATTTCCCGGTCGCGATCAGACAGTGCGGTGGCCTGATGACCAAAGCTCTGACGGGCAGCGTCCATGCCGAAATCCTTCCATGCGAACAACAGTGTGCCTATCGTAGATGGCAAACAACACCGTTGTCATTTAGGTCCGGATTTTGCCCCTCTGTCTCGAATTCTGATCAGGACCCAGCTAAAGGCATAACCAAGCCCGTTGGTTCCCCAGTGGAAGCCCATCGGGGCCAAAACGCTGCCAGAGACCAATCTCAGACCAATGAAGAGCACGCCCGAAACCCCTGTCGTGATCACGCTGATCAGCACGGCCAGGATGTTTGCGCGCCGTCCCTCCCCGACCATTGACCCCAAAGCAGGGTTCTGCTCATGGGTGCCAATCGAAGGCAAGATGTGCCAAAGGCCAAAGGCCAGGCAGGAAATCACGATGGCCCAGGTCAATCCAAAGCGCCGGGCCAACATGGCAAACAACACTGATCGAAAAGCGATCTCTTCGAGCAGCACTGTGCCAAGGGGAACTTCAATCAATGACTGAAACAGCACTCCTCGAGCACTGAGATCGGCCATCCGCTCATCATGAAAGGCGGTACGTGTGTGCTTGATCAGTGAACCGACGAAATAGACCAACGCAATTGCGCCGATGCATATCGCGGCCCATACGAGCCCTGGGATGAAGTAGCCCTTCCCAAGACCCATATCGGTCCAGGAACAACCATCGAGCAAACCAATCGCAAGAAAGACGACGGCAAACGCAAAGGCCCACAACAAGTAATGGGTTTGCGGCGCTACCCGATGATTGATGATGTTGAGTGCAATCAGCACGACAACAACAACCGCAAGCGGCCACAGCGCCAAACCTGAAACTTGCTCAGGTACGACCCAGTTAATCATCAAGGCTCCCGCCGTATTGCGAGCTCATCACTCGCGCAAGCGAGCCTAGTTAGCGACCCTTGCGAGCACTTGCTGGCGCGCCCTTGCGCTTTGCTGGGCCACTCTTTGCTGGACGCCCACCGGCTGCTGCTTTACGCGCAACTGACCCATGACGAGGCTTGTCGGCACGCTTTGGTGCGCCTGCACCTGAACGAGCTGGGCGATCGTCATATGAACGCGCAGGGCGATCACTGCTCGAGCGAGCAGGACGATCATCGAACTTGCGCGGAGCACGATCATCGAATGAACGTGGTGCACGGTCATCACGACGCGGAGCACGATCATCGTATGAACGTGCTGGACGATCGTTATATGTACGAGCTGGGCGATCACTGCTCGAGCGAGCCGGGCGATCATCAAATTTACGTGGAGCGCGATCATCGAACTTACGAGGTCCGCGATCATCGAAATTGCGTGGTGCGCGATCGTCACGACGCGGAGCACGATCATCGTAAGAACGCGCCGGACGATCGTTGCTCGAGCGAGCTGGGCGATCATCGAACTTGCGCGGAGCACGATCATCAAAAGAACGTGGTGCGCGGTCATCACGACGCGGAGCACGATCATCAAAAGAACGTGGTGCGCGGTCATCACGACGCGGAGCACGATCATCAAAAGAACGTGGTGCGCGGTCATCACGACGCGGAGCACGATCATCAAAAGAACGTGGTGCACGGTCATCACGACGCGGAGCACGATCATCAAAAGAACGTGGTGCACGGTCATCACGACGCGGAGCACGATCATCAAAAGAACGTGGTGGGCGATCGTTGTACGTGCGCGCTGGGCGATCTTCGTATGAACGTGCAGGGCGGTCATCAAAAGAACGTGGTGCGCGATCATCACGACGTGGTCCGCGATCTGAGCGCCCACCTGATGAGCGGCCACGATCGCCGCCACCACTGCCATAACGTGAACCACCGCGACCACCGCGAGCAGGCTCGCGTGGTGGGAACCAAGGCTCACCTGAAGGTTCGCGCGCACCTGTTACTTCAACCAAGTGCTGATCCATTGGGCGAACGCGCTTTACATCTGGGTCAACGCCCGCGCGTGAAGTAAGTGCCGAAACTGTGCGCTGTTGCTTTGGAGCGGCGAGGATGACAACGGTGCCGGACTCACCTGCGCGAGCCGTGCGACCGGCACGGTGCAAGTAATCCTTTGGATCACTTGGAGCGTCAACGTGTAGAACCAAAGAAATTCCATCGACGTGAATACCGCGAGCTGCAACGTCCGTTGCAACAAGCACTGGAGTCACGCCATTCTTAAATGCATCCAAGGTGCGAGTACGCACTGCTTGAGTCTTGCCACCATGAAGTGCGCCAGCGGCAACACCTTGTGACTGCAAGTGATCAGCGATGCGATCTACACCAGCTTGGGTGCGTGCGAACAAAATCGTGCGACCTTCGCGTGCAGCAATCTGCGTGGTGATGAGTTCTTTGTCCATCGGGTGCACGAGAAGAACGTGATGCTCCATCGTGTCAACGGATGCAGACGATGGTGCGAGGGAATGGGTAACAGGATTGTTCATGTATGCCTTGCGCAAAGCATCAACGTCGCCATCAAGCGTCGCACTGAACAACAAGCGCTGACTTCCTGGCTTGGTGAGGTCCAAGATTTCACGGACGATTGGCATGAAGCCCATGTCTGCCATCTGGTCAGCTTCATCAAGCACCGTGATTTCAACACTGCTTAAGTCAACGGATCCACGGTCCGCAAGGTCCATCAAACGACCTGGCGTTGCAACGAGCATGTGCACACCACGATCAAGTGCATCGATCTGCTTTGCGTATGGCATACCGCCGGCGATGAGACGCAAGCGAAGTTCAGCAGCATCTGCAATTGGGCGAAGTGTGTCATTGACCTGCATTGCCAACTCGCGGGTAGGCACCAAAATCAAGCTGAGTGGCTGACGGCGATGCGCGGTCTTACCAAGCAAGTTGGTCAGCGCCGCGAGGCCGAAGGCAAGGGTCTTTCCTG
This sequence comes from Candidatus Nanopelagicales bacterium, assembly GCA_028687755.1. Taxonomy (NCBI): domain Bacteria; kingdom Bacillati; phylum Actinomycetota; class Actinomycetes; order Candidatus Nanopelagicales; species Candidatus Nanopelagicales bacterium. The sequence continues at coordinate 100,848 of JAQTZL010000005.1, read as the reverse complement.
ATCCTGTTTGGGCACGGGCCAGGACATCACGACCAGCAATTGCGTCAGGCAATGTTGCTACCTGAATTGCGAACGGTTCCATGATTCCTTGGCGGGCCAGAGCCGACGCGAAGGCTGGGTCAACACCAAGATCGGTGAACGAAGGATTTGAGGCAGGGGAAGTAGGCATAACAAACACAACTCTCATTCGAGACGAATTTGCGTGTCTCGAATGGCGACAGTTGGCCGCGAAAGATCAAGACTCGCTCGTGAGCTCTAAAGCTCCCAGTCATCGGTTGATGACCCTTTTAAGGTACGCGAAGATCCGCTGAAAGCGAAATCCCCTCACGAAAACGACAATCCCCCTGCCAACCCTAAGGTCGACAGGGGGATTTCAGCGTCGAGAATTACTCAGCTGCTGAGAGTTCGATCTTCACGAAGTTCTTGTCCTTCGTGATGCCAGCTGCGGTGACCTTGACTGGAGCGGTCTTGCCCACAGTCACGGTTGCTGCCTTTGCAGTGTCAACCCTGACAACGCCTGACACGGTGCAGGTAAAGAAGCCTGCGAAGTCGCCACCTGCGTAAGTAAGGCTGACCTTAGTTACCTTGCCGGTGCCAACAACCTTGCCTGACTTGTCCTTGAACACGATTGGGGTCTTCAAAGTTGCGCCTGCTGCTGGGCCATCTTCGGTCACGCAAGCAGTCTTCGCTGCTGGCACACCGTCTGATGCCAAGATTGATGAGTCGACGAGCTTGACCTGAACGTTGACGTTCGAGGTAGCTGCCTGTGCTGGTGCTGCAACGAGAGCTGCTGCTGCAACCATGCCAAGAGCTGCTGCGCCGATAAGAGTCTTCTTCATTATTCCTCCGGTTGTTAGCAACGACGGGGGTCGCTGCCTTGGGTCTTTCGCCTGTGGCGTGAATATATACATCAAGTTGCCGCAATGGGAAGAGTTGAAGAATCTTTTTCCGAAACCAGCCAAATCGTTACTTTCGCGCCTGATCCCATGTAAACGTTGTGATCGCGACAACTCCCCCTATAAACCCCGATTCTGAGGGCGAATCACGTCCCTGCGAGCACTCTTCTAGACTTATCAGCCTGCCCCTATAGCTCAGTTGGTAGAGCACCTCACTTGTAATGAGGATGTCGTTGGTTCGATTCCGACTGGGGGCTCTGCAATGAATGAGGGGCACCGCAAATCCGGTGCCCCTCTTTCATGTAACCGTGCTCCTTAGCCAGCGAGACATCCGCCTTCGAAAAGTGCCTCGGGAATTGTTGCGTCCGCTGGATACGCCGTTGGGGTCTTGCTGTAGTCAACGGTGCCACACACGTCTGCCTGCTCCTTTGGAATCCAGAACTGACCTTCTTGTTCAAAGATGAACGATGTTGGCGCACCATGTTCACCGTCACCGATTGTTGCGCCGACAACTGCCCAACCGTCAGCACACGACAAGGCATCCCATGACATCAATGTCACGTCTTTTGCTAGGCCTTGTTCCAAGGTTGGCTTGATGGCAGCTTCGGTGCACTCAGTCATGCCACCCACCATTGAAGCTGATGCGCTTGGTGTTGCATCACCTGAAGTGCTGTCACTACTTGAACATCCTGCAAGTGCTGCGCCTGCAACGAGTGCGGTTGCGAGCAGCATTGCTCCACGAGTACGAATCACAATTCCTCCAGTATTAAATGCAACGTTTGTGCAATTGACTGTAACCAAGAGTCTTCGCGATATCCCGGACTGACATGTCAGACTTTCGACGTGCTCCTCACCGGTAACTCGACGGAACCTGAACTGGCGTTCTTGCCATGGGAAATTCCCTTGGAGCAATGGTCTGACGAACTTGTCGTGGCACTGCCGCGCGGAATTAGCCGACACATCGTGCGTTTTGTTCGCATCAACAATCGTGTCTATGCGGTGAAGGAAATTGAGCAGTACTACGCATCGCGCGAATACGCACTACTTCATGAATTACTTGATCGCGATGTTCCTACCGTTTCACCCGTCGCAGTGATTTCCGAACGCTTCGACCATCTAGGCGAACCACTACCCTCTGCTTTGATCACCGAGCACCTGAAGTTCTCATTGCCTTATCGAGCACTCTTTTCTTCAAGCCTTCGCCTTGATACTGCTTCTCGCCTGCTCGATGCGCTGGCAGTGTTACTCGTTCAACTGCATCTTGCGGGTTTCTCCTGGAACGACTGCTCCCTTTCCAACACCTTGTTTCGACGCGACGCTGGCGCATTCGCCGCCTATCTCGTTGATGCAGAAACCGGTGAATTACACGAGAAGCTCAGCGATGGTCAGCGCGCCTACGATCTCGAAACAGCAGCAACGAACGTTGCTGGCGAACTCCTTGATCTACAAGCAGGCGGTCGCCTCCATGAAGGCATCGACCCAATTGAGGTAGGCATCAGCCTGCACCAGCGTTACGAAAAACTCTGGAATGAACTCAAGCGCACGCTTGTGATTTCTCGAGCCGATCGTTTTGAACTAGAAGCGCAGATTCGCCGACTGAACGATCTTGGGTTTGACGTCGCCGAACTTCAAGTCACCACTGGTCAAGATAAGGACCAGGTCGTGGTGACTCCAAAGGTGGTGGATCCTGGTCATCACATGCATCGTCTCTTGCGTTTGACCGGTATCGATGCGGAAGAGCAACAAGCCCGTCGCCTACTCAACGACCTTGATTCATATCGCTACAAAATTGAATCAGGCCCAGACGATGAGGAATTTGCGGCACACCGCTGGGTCAATGATCGTTTCGAGAAGGTCATGGAAAAAGTTCCATACGACATGCGTCGAAAACTTGAGCCCGCCCAAATCTTTCACGAAGTCTTAGAGCATCGCTGGTTTATGTCAGAGCGTGCAGGAAGCAGTGTGAAGTTTGAAGATTCAGTCAATGACTACATTGAAAATGTGTTGTCAAAGAAGCCAGACGAGCAATCAGTTCTCGGCGCACGCATCGGCAATGCCAATGACACCACCCAAGAACTATTGCTTCATCTTCCGCACGAGGATGAGTACTAGCGAGCGATACTCACTGCATGTAAAGCGATACCCGCGGCAACGGAAGCATTGAGCGATTCATTGCCGTCAAACATCTCGATACGCACTTGCCAGTCACAGGTTTCGGCGACCAACCGCGAAAGGCCCTTGCCTTCCGAGCCGATCACAATCACGACTGGTTCAGAAAGAACACGCTTTGGTAAATCAGCAAATGTGTGTTCAGCTTCAGCAGCCAGGCCAACAACTGCATAGCCGGAGGTTTGCAGGGACTTCAATGCACGCGTGAGGTTAGTGACCTGAGCTACTGGAACGCGGGCGAGAGCACCTGCAGATGTTTTCCAAGCGCCAGCGTTCACGCCAGCGGAGCGGCGCGCAGGAACCACGATGCCACCGGCACCAAAAGCGGCAGCAGATCTTGCAATCGCACCTAGGTTGCGTGCATCAGTCACGCCATCAAGCGCAACGATCAAGTTGCTGTCACTGATGTCACTGAGCTCTGAGTATTCATATGCGGGAACGGTAAGCACCATGCCTTGATGCACGGAGCCATCGGTCATGCGATCGAGTTCAATTTTCGTTACTTCAAGCACAGGGATATTTGACGCGATCGCGCGGCGCAGTGACTCGCGCCAACGATCATCGGCTTCTACGCGCGTTTGCATGTAGAGGGTCTTTCCTGGAACACCTGCACGCAAGCCTTCAACCACCGCATTACGCCCCATGAGCATGCTTGAGTCTTCGCGGCGAGCTGGACGACGGCCACCAGTTGAGGTCGAACGAGGACTATCCGCAGCGCGCTCTGAAGCCTTCTTTCGCTTGGCCGCTTGGTGATACGGGCGCTCAACAGCCTTTGGTGTTGGTCCCTTGCCCTTGAGCTGCTTGCGGCGCTGGCCTCCAGAGCCAACAGTTGCGCCCTTCTTTGTGCCAGGGTTGCGCATCGCGCCTCGACGCTGTGAATTGCCTGCCATGTGTTGTTACCCCTTGCTAGAAGATCGTGCGCGATGAGTTATTGCTCGAGAGTCCAACGTGCCCCTTGCGGAGTGTCCTCAATGCGAATTCCCATGGAGTCCAATCCATTGCGAATCGCATCAGCTGCTTCAAAGTCTTTACGTGCGCGTGCTTCTTGCCTCTGAACAAGCAGTGCCTGCACCAAACCGTCAATCACTTCAGTGGTCTGGTCACTTCCACCAGCACTTTTTGGCCAATCGCGGGGATGTAAGCCCAACACATCCAACATTCCAAGAACTGAACCAAGTGCCACGGCGACATCCTGATGGTTCTGCTCAGTCAAAGCCGCATTGCCCGCCCGCACAGTGTCGTGTAACACCGCGCATCCTTGAGCGACCGAAAGATCATCATCCATCGCATCATCGAATTGCTGTGGTCGCGTTTCAGTGAGACCTTGAGCTTGCGCACCAAGAAACTCTTGTGCACGTGCGATAAAGCCCTCAATGCGACGAAATGCTTGGCCTGCTTCTTGAACAGATCCATCCGAATACTCAAGCATCGAGCGGTAATGAACGGAAACCAAGTAGTAGCGCAGATCAACTGGCCGGATGCGCTTCACAACTTCAGAGACGAGTAGTGAGTTACCCAACGACTTGCTCATTTTTTCGCCAGCAGTAGTCACCCAGGCGTTATGCATCCAATAGTTCGCGAAACCATCGCCTACAGCTTGCGACTGCGCAATTTCATTTTCATGATGCGGAAAGATTAAATCAAGGCCGCCCCCATGAATATCAAAATTCGGGCCAAGGTATTTACCTGCCATCGCCGAACATTCAATATGCCAACCTGGCCGCCCATCGCCAAAAGGTGTTGGCCATGAAGGCTCACCAGGCTTTACTGACTTCCACATCGCAAAATCGCGCGCATCACGCTTACCCATTGCTTCAGAGTCAGCGGAGGCAACCATGTCGTCTGGTTTTTGGCCACTCAGATTTCCATAGGTTGCAAATGACTTCACATCAAAATACACATCGCCATTGAGTTCGTAGGCATGCCCCGCTTCGATGAGACGCTGCATCAATGTGACCATCTCGGTGATGTGACCGGTCGCGCGTGGCTCATAGGTTGGTGGCAAGCAACCCAAGATGTTGTATGCATCGGTGAAAGCGCGCTCGTTATTGATAGCAACAAGCCAGTAAGGGATTCCCTGCGCTTTGCCGTTGTTGATGATCTTGTCATCAATATCGGTGACGTTGCGAATGAAAGTGACGTCGTAGTCGCGGGCAATCAACCAGCGGCGCAGCACATCAAAGGCGACGCCACTACGAATATGCCCAACATGTGGCGGCGCCTGCACGGTGGCACCGCACAAGTAGATCCCAGCCTTGCCCGGCTCGATGGGGACAAACTCGCGCTGAGTGCGCGTTGCGGTGTCATAAAAGGAAAGTGCCACGAGCGCAGGTTACCGATCTACCGATGGTGCTTGTTGCAGCACAAGAGCAACGGCGATTGCAGCTACGCCTTCACCGCGACCAGTGAGTCCTAAGCCATCAGTCGTAGTTCCGGATACTCGAATAGGTGCGCCAACCGCTTTGCTCAACACAGTTTGAGCTTCTTCGCGGCGGGTTCCGATCCGTGGACTATTTCCAATGACTTGCACTGATCCATTAGCAATGGCAAAGCCGGCTGCTTTGACCAACGCAGCAGTATGCGTGAGCATCGAAATTCCCGATGCGCCGCTCCATCGTGGATCGTCTGTCCCAAACACTGACCCCAGATCTCCAAGTCCAGCTGCAGATAGCAACGCATCGCATAAGGCATGACAAGCAACGTCAGCATCCGAATGGCCTGCAAGCCCATTCACGCCAGGCCAGTGCAATCCGGCCATCCACATTTCACGACCTTCTTGGAAGGCATGGACGTCGGTTCCCATCCCGATCAACGGGGAAGCCAATTCGTGATTAGCCATGAGTGAGCGCCGCCCTTCGCTTAGCAAGCACGCTTTCCGCGAGTAACAAATCTATTGGTCGAGTTACCTTGAAGGCTTCCTCGTGACCAGCGATCACGCGAACCTGTACCCCATGACGTTCGACCAGACCTGAATCATCAGTCGCCGTATCCTCAACAGCCGCTGCGTGCGCTGCTTGTAGAACAGCGCGATCAAAGCCTTGGGGGGTTTGCACAGCACGAAGGGAACTGCGGTCGGGGGTAGCGATCACGAGATCATCCGCATTGACCTGCTTGATGGTGTCAGTGACCAAAAGTGCTGGGATAACAGCGGGATATCCATTGCGTACCTCTGCCACGATTGCGCTCACAATTTCGGTTGGCACAAATGGTCGAGCGGCGTCATGAACGAGCACCACATCGACATCATCAGGAAGCTCGAGCAGTGCGTGAGAGACGGAGGCTTGCCGGGTCTCACCGCCACTCACAACGATAACTTCAGCGCCAATATCTTCGAGAAACAGTGCCCGCACGCTTTCTACGGCTTCTTCTGGAGCAGCAATAACGATGAGATCAACGCTGCGCGAACCAGCTAACGCATGCACTGCATGCACCAGCATCGGTGTTCCACCAATTGGTCGCAGTGCTTTTGGAACCCCAGCACCCAGACGCTCACCGCGCCCGGCGGCTGGTACCAGGGCAGCAGTGCGCCCTAGAACACTCACGTCTAGGAGGCGAGGACCTCATCGAGGATGGCCTCAGCCTTAACCTCGTTGGTCTTCTCAGCTAGAGCCAGCTCACTCACAAGAATTTGACGAGCCTTGGCCAGCATCCGCTTTTCGCCAGCTGAAAGACCACGTTCTTTTTCACGACGCCACAAATCGCGCACTACTTCAGCCACCTTGATGACATCGCCTGAAGCGAGCTTCTCAAGATTTGCCTTGTACCGGCGGGACCAGTTGGTGGGTTCTTCGGTATATGGCTGGCGAAGCACGTTAAATACGCGCTCCAAGCCAGCGGCATTGACCACATCGCGAACGCCGACGAGATCGACATTGTCAGAGGGAACGCGAACAGTCAGATCGCCCTGAGCCACGCGGAGGACGAGGTACTCGCGATCCTCACCTTTGATCTTGCGCATCTCCACGGCTTCGATAACTGCCGCCCCATGATGTGGGTAGACGACAGTGTCGCCAACGTTGAAAGCCATTGAGTAAAACCCCTTTCGAGGGGTTAAGACTACCACGAGAAGACACCCCAAAATCTGGTCGCTACTCTTCCCTTGTGACGAACGTAAACCTGACCCAACGCGCCCTTGCCCGCCGCAGCTCAATTGCCATGGCTGCTATCGCCCTCGTGGCCCTGCCAGCCCTCTCAGGCTGCTGGAACGGCAAAGAGGCCACCACCAACATGCAATCTGGCATGAATACCGGCAACGGGATTGAGGCGCAGGTTGGCGATATGGAAGTGGTGAACGTGACCTTGGTCAAGGGTCAGGGAGTTGGCCCGGCTCAACTCATCGGAACGATCGTCAACAACGGCATCACCGTTGATGTGGTCGACAGTGTCGAGGTTGATGGCAAGGCGATCTCCTTCACCCCAGCACTCAAGCCGATTCTGGGTGGCGGTGCAGTCGCCTTTGGCTACCAAAATGCCGCAACGAAGGCTCCCGTTCGTGGTGCCAAACCGGCGGTTAGCACCTACGTTCCTGTGACCTTTAACTTCCAAAATGCCGGACAACTGAAGATCTCAGTCATGACGGTTCCTGACACTGGCTTCTACGCAGGCATCACCAACACGGTGACCTTGAGTGACGTGCTCCCTGCAGCGACTCCAGCTGCAAGCGCCACTTCAGCTGAGTAGAACTCAAGCCTGGTAGCGGTAACCCAACCCACGCACCGTCAGCAGGTGCACGGGATTTGCGGGGTCTACTTCAACCTTTGCGCGCAACCGCTTGATGTGAACATCAAGAGTCTTGGTGTCACCGACGTAGTCAGCGCCCCAAATACGGTCGATGAGTTGATTACGGGTCATGACGCGACCTGCGTTACGCACCAAGAACTCCAAGAGATCGAATTCTTTAAGCGGCATCGTGATCTGTTCACCACGCACCGAAACTACGTGACGATCCAAGTCAATACGCACGGGTCCTTCTTCAACCGTGGTGGGAAGTAAATCTTCAACTTCTCCATGACGACGAAGCACTGCCTTGACTCGAGCGAGTAACTCACGTGAAGAAAATGGCTTCGTGACGTAATCATCGGCACCGAGCTCTAGCCCTAGCACTTTGTCGATCTCGCCATCTTTTGCTGAAAGCATGATGATGGGAACAGAAGATTTTGCACGAATGTGCTTACACACTTCAGTGCCCGACAGGCCGGGCAACATAAGGTCAAGTAACAGGAGATCTGCACCATTGCGTTCGAACAGTTCAACAGCTTTATGGCCATCGGCCGCTACTTCTACTTCATAGCCTTCACGTTTCAACATGAATGACAGAGCTTCAGAAAAAGACTCTTCGTCTTCAACGATCAAAATTTTGGTCATGACTGCAGCTCCCCGAATGGTGCCGATATCTCAATAATCGTTGCCTCATCACCTTGCTGGTTAGCGTCTTCGCCAACAAATGTTGGTAGGCGCAAGGTGAAAGTTGAACCCACGCCAACTTCGGACCAAACGGTGCATTCTCCACCATGGTTTTGACACACATGTTTCACGATCGCTAATCCCAACCCAGTACCACCGGTTACTCGCGAACGAGCCGGATCAACACGGTAGAAGCGTTCAAAAATGCGATCGAGATCGTTAGCAGGAATTCCTACACCTTGATCTTTCACCATGATTTCTACGATTGAGTCGATTTCACGTGAATGCACGGCAACACTCGTACCATCGGACGAATAGGCAATGGCATTGACCAACAAGTTGCGCACAGCTGTTTGCACTTGGCCTGCATCCGCATATACAAACGTTGGCGCTTCCGCAGCGATGACGAGATCAATTTCGCGAGTTTCCGCAAGCATGCGTACATCTTCAATGGCAAGCGCAATTACTTCGTCAATGTTTACGACTGCTGCATGGCTCAGTGGATCATCACCTTGCAAGCGAGATAGATCGATAACGTCTTGTACAAGATGTCCAAGACGCGTTGCTTCCATCTGCATGCGTTGGGCAAAGTGTCGGACCTGTTCTGGATCCTCGCTCGCCGATTGAATCGCTTCTGCTAGTACAGAAAGCGCACCGACGGGAGTTTTGAGTTCATGACTGATGTTGGCAACAAAATCTCTACGCACGGCATCAACTCGACGCTCTTCAGCAAGGTCGTCAATCAAAACCAAGATTGCGCCCGTACCAAGGTCCGCAACTCGAACGCGTAGTTCTAGGAGTTCGCGACCAAGTGGTGGACGGCGCACACGCATCTCTTGTTCGCGAGCTTCACCGTCGTCAGCCACTGCATGAACCAACTTGGCCAAATCGCGAATCGCGATGGTGTTGCGATTCACCAAGCCCAGAGCCAAGGCTTTCGCGCTAGCCCGAAGAACGGTGCCATCTTGATCAACCACGATGGAGACCGAGGGCAGAACAGCCAAAATCCGGGAAACCTCGTCTGGGATCTCTTGGTAGTCCACTACAAGCCCATCTGCCGTTTGCGCTCGAAGGAAGGTGCTGGCCACTATTGAAGGATAGGCAGCCAAGTGGGTCAGATGAAAATTATTCGCACGAAACCACGAACCATTTGCTTAGGGTTCATCCTTCCCTCTAAGCGTTCACCAACTCGTTGCCTTTCGTTCAACCTTTGGCCATGTTGCAACTCAAGGATGGACTCATGGCAACGTATGCTCCACGCCGTAGGAGGAAAAGCGTTCCAGTGGCATATGCCGAAGATCTAGAAGCCGTTAACGCGGGATTGGTTGAAGTTGCCGATCTCGTGGGCTCCGCGATGTTCATGGCCACCCAGTCCTTACTCGATGCCGATAATGATTTGGCCCAGGCCGTCATCGCCCAAGATGAGCGCATCGACATCCTGACCTCGCAAATCGAAGAGCGCTGCTTTGATCTCATCTCCCTACAGCAGCCCACCGATCGCGATCTTCGGATCCTGATCGGCTCTTTGCGCATCGCTGCTTCCCTTGAACGCATGGGCGATTTAGCCTCGCACGTGGCCAAGCAAGCACGGATGCGCTTCCCAAATGCAGTGGTTCCCGAAGATCTCCGCGAAACCTTTGAACAAATGGGCGCGCTTGCCCAAGCCATTGTCACCAAGACTGCTCAGGTGATCGCCACCAAAGATTTGACCCTTGCCACAGACATTGCAGCTCACGATGAGGTTGTTGATCGCCTCCACCGTGAGCTCTTCCGGGCCGTACTCAATTCCAGCTGGGAGCATGGCGTCGAGACAGCAATCGACATCACCTTGCTCTCGCGCTACTACGAGCGATATGCCGACCATGCGGTCTCCGTCACCCGGCGCCTGATCACGATCGTTACCGGTGAGCCATACGTAGGAGTTTCGCTCAAGCCGTAATCGTTTGTCAGGCTCGCGCCGATATGTAAGGCTGCCCTCACTAGATCCTTGAGGGAGGTGATGATGAACATTCGCGAGATGCGTTCGCTGCGACCAAAACCAAAGCGCGTTGCTCTGTTCTCCATCCACACCTCCCCCCTTGACCAACCCGGAACCGGCGATGCCGGTGGCATGAACGTGTACGTCCTGGAAAGCGCGAAGCAGCTGGCTCAAGCTGGCGTTGCTGTTGAAATTTTTACGCGCGCCACTCGGTCTGATGTTGATCCCATTGTTGAAGTTGAACCTGGCATTTTAGTTCGCCATGTCACTGCTGGTCCTTTTGAAGGTTTGCGCAAAGAGGATCTTCCAGGGCAACTCTGCGCGGTTACTGCCGGTGTCTTGCGCGCTGAAGCTTCGCGCCCTGAAGGTTGGTTCGATCTCATCCATTCGCACTACTGGCTTTCAGGGCAAGTGGGCTGGCTAGCTTCTGAACGTTGGGGCGTTCCACTCGTGCACACCATGCACACGATGGCGAAAGTGAAGAATGCCGACCTCGCGATTGGTGACAAACCAGAACCCATGGGTCGCGTCATTGGTGAAGAGCAAGTTGTAGAAGCAGCCACACGGCTTGTTGCCAATACTGACGACGAGGCAAACGAACTCATCAATCTTTATGGTGCAGACCCATCAAGCGTTGATGTCGTACACCCAGGTGTTGACCTCTCGCTCTTTGCTCCAGGTGATCAACAGGCTGCTCGCAAGCGTTTAAATGTTCCTGCACATGCACATGTGTTGTTATTTGTTGGTCGCATTCAGCCGTTGAAGGCGCCCGATGTGTTGCTCCACGCAGCAGCAGAGATGGTTTCTGCTAATCCTGAACTACGTTCTCGGCTGCTCGTCGTTATTGCAGGCGGTCCTTCAGGCAATGGGCTTGATCGGCCAACAGCCTTGGTGGATCTTGCAAATGAACTGGGCATTGCTGATCTGGTTCGTTTTGAACCGCCAACGAATCGCCACACTCTCGCGGACTGGTTTCGCGCCGCAGATCTCACAGTTGTGCCGTCTTACTCAGAATCATTTGGCCTTGTAGCCATCGAATCTCAGGCTTGTGGCACGCCCGTGGTTGCAGCAAGTGTGGGTGGATTGCGCACAGCCGTGAACGATCACGTCAGTGGGCGCTTGATTACTGGCCATAACCCAGCGGACTATGCGTCGGTGATGAATACTTTGCTGAGTGCCCCGAGGGAGCTTGAAATTTTTCGCCAAGGCAGTCGTGCGCATGCTGAGCAATTCGGCTGGCAATCAACGGCGTCAGGTCTCCTTGATTCCTATTCACAAGCACTTATTGATTACCGAACACGCGCGACCAGCATCGCGTTGTAACGTGTGTGCATCATGATTGATAAAGCCGCAGTTGCGTCAACCATTCGCCAGTACTTACAGGCAAGTGAAATTGAATTTGAAGAAATTGCAGGACCAACCTTTGTTGCAACCCTGCCAGGCGTGAAGAAACTCAAAACAAACGTCGCGCTTGCCGTGGGCACACATGCCGTATCTGTCAGTGCATTTGTCGCGCGTTGCCCCGAAGAGAACAACGCAGCGGTGCATGAATGGCTCCTAGAGAAGAACCGCCGCATGTATGGGGTCGCCTTTTCCATCGACCAGTACGGCGATATTTATTTGACTGGCCGCGTCTCACTCAAAGCCATTGATGATGACGAACTCGATCGTCTCCTGGGCTCTGTTCTGGAATATTCAGATGAATCGTTCAACCCCATTTTGGAAATGGGCTTCCTGAGCGCAATGCAGCGCGAGTGGGATTGGCGCATTTCTCGAGGGGAACCAACCTTTAACCTCGAAGCCTGGCGCCACCTCCTCGAACATCCCGGTGAGCAATAACCCCAGTCGAGGCGGCAAAATAGGTCTATGACCACAAGCCAGGCGCCTTACACCTTGATCCTGCTTCGCCACGGCGAAAGCGAATGGAATGCCAAGAACCTCTTTACCGGTTGGGTCGACGTTGACCTCAATGAGAAGGGCCTTGCCGAGGCTAAGCGTGGCGGTGAATTGCTGAAGGAAGCCGGCATCCTGCCTGACGTGGTTCACACCTCACTGTTGAAGCGCGCGATTAAGACCAGCCAGATCGCCCTTGAAGCTGCTGACCTGCACTGGATTCCCGTTGTGCGCAACTGGCGGTTAAATGAACGTCACTACGGGGCGCTTCAAGGCAAAGACAAGGCACAAACCCTTGCAGAGTTTGGTGAAGATCAATTCATGTTGTGGCGCCGTTCATATGACACTCCACCACCGGCCATTGATCCAAATAATGAGTGGGCGCAGACACACGAAGTTCGCTACAGCGCATTGCCGCCTGAAGCGGTGCCCGCTACCGAATGTTTGAAGGACGTCGTTACGCGCCTGATTCCATATTGGGAAGACGTGATTGTCGCCGAGCACCTTCGTGCCGGAAAAACGGTGCTCGTTGCTGCACATGGAAATTCATTGCGCGCATTAGTGAAGCACCTTGATGGAATTTCAGATGCTGATATTGCAGGTTTGAATATCCCGACAGGCATTCCGCTGGTGTATCGCTTGGATGAAAATCTCAAGCCACTTATTCCTGGTGGCGAGTACTTAGATCCTGCAGCCGCAGCAACGGCTGCTGCTGCAGTCGCGGCGCAAGGTAAAAAGAAGTAGCTACCAGCGGTTGTTGAGAATCTCGATGATGCGCGGACGCACATCGAAGAGATAGACCAACGCGATCACAGCACCTGCAATACCAAATATCGATAGCGGATCACCGATAGCAAGATTGGCTAACGCTGCAATGCCCGTAAGTACGAGCCACAACACCTTGGTCTGACGACTCACAGCTGGAAAGGCTTGTGCTGGTCGGCGCACACAGTCAATGAAGGCGAATCCACTCAGGCCAACAATCAAAATCGTGAGCAAGAGATACGCGATGTTTTGGGTTTGATACAGCACATGGCAACGGTAACGGATCTGATCTGGGATTTATGAAAGGGTGATCGCATGCGTGCCCTTGTCCAACGAGCACTTGATGCCAGCGTCAGCGTTGATGGCCAGATTCTTGGTCAATTCCAAGGTGCGGGCTTAGTTGTACTCGTTGGAGTCACCCACACTGATAATGCAGCAACAGCCAAGAAACTGGCCGAAAAAGTTCACCATCTACGCATCTTTCCTAGTGACACCGGTGAAGTTTCAGCCAGTGATCTGAGTTTGCCCATACTCGTGATCTCGCAATTCACCCTGTATTCGGACACCAAGAAAGGTCGACGCCCTACTTGGGATGCAGCTGCTCCCGCATCAGTTGCCGAACCTTTGGTGGATGCGTTTGTTCAAGCCTTGCAAGATGCGGGAACACATGTTGAAACTGGCAAATTCGGTGCAGATATGAAAGTGACCTTCACCAATGACGGCCCGATCACCATCCTGCTGGAGCTGGATCCTCCAACGCAGTGATCTGGTGACCATTATGTTCAATGACTAACTGCTCACCTACGGCAACATTGCGCTTCAACATCACTACCGCAATGTTTCCGTCTTCATAATGACGAGCGGCTGTTCCAACCCAACCAACAACCTTGCCCTTGCAGGTGATTTCTTCACCATGAACGGGCAGTTCATCATCAGATCCGTCAAGGTGAATCAGTGCCAATCGACGTGGTGGTTGCCCAAGGTTATGCACCTTGGCAACGGTTTCTTGGCCTCGATAGCAACCCTTATTGAGATGAACAGCGCAATTTAGCCAGTTCACTTCATTGGGAATTGTGCGGTGATCGGTTTCGCAATTCATGCGCGGCATACCCGCTGCAACCCGTAAAGCTTCCAAGGCCCAAGAACCTGCTTGAGGTGCAGCTCCCAGACGACTGGCTAATTGATTACGAGGAATCACCACTTCACGCCCAGCAAACCCTCGAGCTGCAAAGGGTTCTGGAACCAACCACGTTGGATGATGCTCATCTGCGGAGTGCACTGGCTCCCAAACAACACCAAAATTTTCCGTCACATCAGCAACGTCAACGCGCAACATAAAGCGCATGCGATCCAGATAAGCGATCAGTGATTCGGTCTGACCAGGTTGCGTGATGATCCAGCAGGTTTCACCATCGTCGGCAATGTGCAATTCGTATTCGACATGACCATTTGGGCTCAAGATCAGTGCCAATGCGCTTTGCCCAACAGCAAGATCTTTCACAAGTTGTGTCGTCAGATCGTTTAACCAGGTCAATCGATCTGGGCCACTGACAGTGATTACACCGCGATTGTTGAGGTCAACAACCCCAATGCCACCAACGAGATTTCGTTGCTCGCCTAGTGGATCTCCGCAATGCCACGCCATCCCTTGATCAAAGACCTCTACCGGTGGTTGCACACTCATGATTGAACCTCAAGGCTGTTGTCACTCAACATGTTGAAACATGATTCACATTCACCGTGCATCGCCATGTGGGAAATGTCAGTGACGAACGCATGATTGGCTCGAAGCGCTGCAATGAAGGAATCAGCGACTGACCCTGGTGCGCTGGAAACTTTTCCGCAGGTGTCACAGACCAAGTGAATATGAATGTCTTCATCAACTGCGTGATACGTCGGTGCGCCATGGCCAATATGCGCGTGGGTAACCAAGCCAACATCTTCAAGTACTTCTAGCGTGCGGTACACCGTCGAAAGATTGACACCTGATGCCGTTCGTTGGACTTCGAAAAGGATTTCTTCCGGTGTCCCGTGCCGCAAATGTTCAACAGCTTCGAGAACCAACTGGCGTTGCGGGGTAATGCGAAACCCGTGTTCGCGTAACCGCTGATCCCAATCGCTATTCACTCGACTGCTCGGGCTCACGCACGTCTGCACGTTGTAGCGATGCAGCAAGGTGATTGCTGATCGGCTGGCCCATTGCTGCCATATCGAAGGTCCAAAGCAGCTTGCCTTCAACTAATCCATAGAGGCGATGGCCCTCGGTGTATTCCTTTGCACTTTCCGTACGCGCAACAAGATCAGTGCGCATTTCTGCGCGTGCACCAGTAATCACTGCCTGTTCAATGCCAGTGACTTCAACCTTGCCGTACCAAATTTCGGCATAGCCCGTGGGGTGCGAGAGTTGCATCTCTAGGTGGTTATCAGGGCGTGGGCGGATAAAACCCGACTCCGATGCAAGCGGACGAAGGCGATTGCCCTCTTCATCGAGCAACCAACTGCGAGAGGAATAGTTCAGGAATGGGCGTCCGTCGGTGCTGAAGACAATCTCCTGGCCAAACCGGAAGTCTTCAATGGTGGGGTAATGCCCCGTGCCGACGCCAACCCAGTGGCCAATCAGCCAAGAGATGGGCGCAAGTTCAGCTTTGACTGCGTCCGCATCCATTGAGATCAGCCTTGGCTCTTAAACAGCCGAAAGACGACAACAAAGGCAACCCAACCCGCAAGAGCAAGAGCGCCGACCAACAGACTCGTGTAGACGATTTCTAACATGTACGGCAGCCTATCGTCCATGGGAGTAAATGGCATGAGGCAGTTGGTCGTAAAGGTCACAGCGGGAGCAGATGATCCTGAGCGCTGCGCTCAGGGGTTCACCGTGGCTGCAACAGCCGTTGCTTCAGGCGCTCAGGTCTCGCTTTGGCTCACGGGAGAGGCTGCCTGGTTCGCCTTACCTGGCCGAGCCGGGGAATTCACCTTGGCGCATGCAGCAGCACTCAATGACCTTCTAGACGCGGTGCTGGCAGAGGGAAGTGTCACGTTATGTTCGCAGTGCGCTCAACGCCGCGACATTTCACCTAGCGATGTCATCGATGAAATTCGCATCGCGGGGGCTGCGAGCTTTGTGGAAGAAATTCTTGGCGCCGAAGTGCAAGCGTTGGTCTACTAGGTTTTAGACACCGGCTGGGCGAGAGAAGACCCGCTTGCCCAATAAAAACATTTCGCAACCCAAGCAAAAACCAAAGGCTGCATTCAAAAATGCAGCCGCAAGTGCGAATGCCACAGCGATGTATGTGACAGCGTCAACGCCCGTAACCACACCAATAAGTGCAACTGCGGTGAATATGAATCCAACCAACGCTGCAAAGCGAGGTGGTGCAATCGCTTCAAAATCCGTTGCAGGTGCAAGTCGTGGCTGCACAACTGTGCGGAAAATAATTCCGTATGGCTGAGCCTTTAATCCGATAAAGGCCCCCAACCCAAACACCACCGTTTGAATCACGAGGAGTGTCGTTGCCACTGCTGTGCCGACTGTTAATAGTGATGCGGCCAGTACCAGCACAGTGATAGCTGCGGCGAAACGTGGGCCGCGCACATCAACTTCTACCTCTGGATCACACAACGCTGGGGATGACATTTCCCTAGAGTTACACAGGTACCTACGTGCAACAAGGCCGGAAAATGTTCATGCAAAGCCTTTGCAATTAAAGACCTACAGCACGTCTCCGAGAGCGGCGATCACATCTGCCTTACGTGGCATACCCACAGCTCGCTTGGTAATCACTCCGCTTGAGTTCAACACAAGGACTGTTGGGGTCCGGCGGATATCAAGTTGCCGGACCAAATCAAGGTGAGCTTCCGCATCAATTTCAAGGTGAACGGTGCCTGGAACCATGGATGCAACTTCGTCCAAAATGCGGCGAGTAGCGCGGCACGGTTGGCAAAAAGCTGTAGAAAACTGCACCAGCGTGGCATGGGTACCAAGGGAAGACCCCAGCGCTTCAGCGCTGAGCCTCTCTCCTCCATGCTCGGCAACGGAAGCTGTCTCAACACCAACTTCGGGAGCATCATCAGCGACAGGAACAGGCGCAGCCACTGATTTCATCGTGCCGTCGGTCTTTTTGCGCCATAGGCCAAAGATGCTGGCAAGCGCGAGTACCGCGACAAGCAGAATTAATCCGAGCATCTAGCCAAGCTCCATTTCGCAATTTCATCGATCGTATCCATCGCAACTGCGGCTTCCGCATGCCCGACCCCAGTTAAGAGCCAAAGGTCAACATCTGGATGCCCGCTTGTCACCGCGGCACGATGAATTGCCTGGGGATGCTCCACAGGGAAATACCGATCCTTGGTGCCATGCACGACCAACAACGGCGTGCTGTCCAGCAGTCCTGCTGCCACGTGCGGCTCAATAGGGCGCAGCTGCGGCCACTCCACCGGTCGAATAAGCGTGCCCTTTGCTCGAAGGAGGAGACGACCAGGCTTTGTCTCAACACACCAATGCAATAGGCGCATCACCTTGGTGCCTCGGTAGTACCAAAATGCCGGGCCACTGACCGTCACGATTGCATCAACGGGGTTGCCCACTCCAGGATCGGCCTCTGACGTCAATTCTGGATGCAAGGCCAAGGCGGCCTGTCGAATGCACACCGCCGCACCCAAAGAGAAGCCAACCGAAACTACGCTCCGAAACCCAAGTTCCCGAGCCCAAGCCACAGCACGATCAACATCGAGGACTTCCCACATGCCCACAGTTGATTGACCACCAGAACCACCGTGACCTCGCAGGTCCACGGTGATGACCGCGCCATACTCACTCAGGTGATCAACGATTGACCTGACGTGTTCATGCTCGCCGTGTCCGGTGATGCCATGGGCCACAACGAAGGCCAGCGAGCCGGGCCCCGACGTCAATCGAACCTTGACCTGGACGCCGTCCGCTGTCACCAGAGTGGCCGCACTGGACTGATCCATGGGAGCATTGTCCCCTAGAGCAATAACGGAGGTGATCAAGATGCGAATCGTCTTGCTCACTCGCGCGCTTGAATCCTCGACAGAGGTTCTCCCGGCACTGGCGTTGCTTACCCACCAAGTGCGCACTCTTCCTGCCGAACCCACAGCTCTTCTCAATGCACCTGAATGTGATGTCTTGCTGGTCGATGGCCGCCGGGATCTACCAGCCGTGCGTGGATTAACTCGCCTACTTCAGCACACAGGCATCGACGCACCACTCGTACTTGTGACGACCGAAGGCGGTCTCTCCGCAGTGCAATGGGACTGGGGCATCGATGAAGTGCTCCTAGATACCGCTTCGCCTGCAGAGGTCGAAGCACGTCTTCGGTTGGCTGCATCGCGCTTGACTCCAGGTGTTGATCTTGAATCGGGCAACAACGAAGAAATTCGCAGCGGTGAACTCATGATCGATGAAGGCACCTACACAGCCAAACTTCGCGGGCGTGCACTTGATCTCACGTTCAAGGAATTCGAACTCTTGAAATTCCTAGCCCAACACCCTGGGCGCGTATTCACGCGTGCGCTACTCCTTCAAGAAGTGTGGGGTTACGACTACTTCGGCGGCACCCGCACTGTCGACGTTCACGTCCGTCGTTTGCGCGCAAAGCTCGGTACTGAACACGAGGCCATGATTGGCACAGTGCGAAACGTCGGTTACCGCTTTGTTCCACAAAACATCGACCAAGCAACGATGGCGGTACTCGCCGTTGATGAAGTCGGCATTGGGCTGAATTAGCAGTGGGCCAAATGGAGATCGTTACGCGTCTTGACCAGTCGCAAATCGACGAAGCCGTTGCGCTTATTGATGAAATCACCCTGCACGATGGACTTTCCCCAATATCGGAGCACGTATTCCTGCACCTTCGCCACGGCGGCGA
The DNA here is from genome assembly GCA_028687755.1 of Candidatus Nanopelagicales bacterium. Lineage (NCBI taxonomy): Bacteria > Bacillati > Actinomycetota > Actinomycetes > Candidatus Nanopelagicales > Candidatus Nanopelagicales bacterium. Next base: position 81,856 of record JAQTZL010000005.1, on the reverse strand, counting down.
TGATCAAGGCTTGCATTTCCTGAAGTTTGAAGAGTCCGCACTCATCGCATACGCACACCTTGACATCACTGACAAGGTCGAAGGGCCAAGTGCAGAAATCGCCGTCGCGCCCGACTTTCGTCGACAAGGTCTTGGAACGGAATTAATTCGAGCACTTGTCGATGCTGCACCGGCTGGCAACTTGCGCCTTTGGGCACACGGCGAACAAGCGATCGCAGGTCAATGGGCTAAAGCCATGGGATTTCGCCACGCACGAACACTGTGGCAAATGCGTCGATCACTTCTTGCACCACTTCCACCAGCGCGCTTCAGCGACGATGTCGTCCTGCGTTCCTTTATTCCCGGTCATGATGACCAAGAGTGGGTTGCTCTCAACGCAAAGGCCTTTGCTGGCCACGATGAACAAGGTGACTGGACTCTTGACGATCTTCATCGTCGAATGGCTGAGCCTTGGTTTTCCATCCCGGGTTTCCTCGTAGCGGCCGATCGAGACAGTGGGAAAATGCTGGGCTTTCACTGGACGAAAATCCACGGGGTCGTTCAGGCGACACCCGAAAATCCTCATGTTCACGATGCCATCGGCGAGGTTTATGTGGTGGGCGTAGACCCAACCCTCCAGGGCAAGGGCTTGGGCAAGGCCCTGACCTTGGCTGGATTGCATCACCTGCGGGCCCAAGGGCTGGTGCAGAGCATGTTGTACGTGGACGCCTCAAATACCTCCGCGATCACCCTCTACGAAACCCTTGGGTTCTCCCGCTGGGATGTCGATGTCATGTATCGCCATGGATCGCTCACCTAACGGCCAAGAACTGTTCATCTTCTTGTGACACCATGCACGGGTGTCGAATTCATTTACTGACCTTCCCGTCGATCGATTTCTGGATCGTGAGCTCTCCTGGCTGGCCTTTAACCAACGGGTCTTGGAACTAGCCGAGGATGCCAATCTCCCGGTGCTGGAGCGGGCCAAATTCCTCGCGATTTTTGCAAGTAACCTCGATGAATTCTTCATGGTGCGAGTCGCGGGCCTTAAACGACGCATCGCTACCGGGATCGCGGTGCGATCAGCCAGTGGCAAAAGCCCCAAGGATGTACTGGAATCAATCTGGGAACGTGCGCACGCCCTCCAACGCGAGCATGCACAGGTATTTCAGGGTGAAGTTCTCCCAGAGATGCGTTCAGCAGGCATCGAATTGCTTCGTTATGAGCAACTCACAGCAGATGAACGCGATTTCCTCGACAAGTTCTTCCATGCACAAGTCTTCCCTGTGCTAACTCCGCTTGCAGTTGACCCTTCACACCCGTTCCCGTACATCAGTGGATTGTCGCTCAACCTTGCAGTAGTGGTGCGCAATCCAGTGACAGGAAACGAACTCTTCGCACGCGTAAAGGTTCCCCCGCTCCTACCGCGCTTCGTAGCACTGGGTTCACAACGCTTCGTGCCATTGGAAGATTTGATGGCATCGCATCTCAATGAACTATTCCCAGGAATGCAGATTCTGCAACACCACAGTTTCCGCGTAACTCGAAACGAAGATGTTGAAGTAGAAGAAGACGATGCGGAAAACCTCTTGCTTGCACTGGAGCGAGAACTCATGCGCCGCCGCTTTGGGCCACCTGTACGACTCGAAGTTGAAGCGTCGATTGACTCATATGTGCTTGAACTATTAATGAGTGAACTCGATGTCACTGACAGTGAAGTCTTCCGCGTTCCGGGACCACTTGATCTCACCGGGCTTTGGTCCTTTGTCGGTCTTGATCGGCCTGATTTAAAGCAAGCAAACTTTGTTGGCCGAACTTCGCGCCAGCTCGCTGAAGTTGAAAGTTCCACTCAGCCTGACATCTTCGCCGTCGTTCGCGAACATGACGTACTCCTGCACCATCCATACGATTCGTTTAGCACTAGCGTGCAAGCCTTCCTAGAGCAAGCCGCAAACGATCCCCACGTGTTGGCGATTAAACAAACGCTCTACCGCACTTCGGGTGACTCACCAATTGTTGATGCACTCATCACGGCTGCCGAAAATGGCAAGCAGGTACTGGCAATTGTTGAGATTAAGGCTCGCTTCGATGAGCAAAACAATATCGACTGGAGCCGCAAACTTGAAGAAGCCGGTGTGCACGTTGTCTACGGCCTCGTTGGTCTTAAGACACACGTCAAGGCTTCAATGGTTGTGCGCAATGATGGCGACCAACTTCGACGTTACTGCCACTTGGGTACCGGTAACTACCATCCAAAAACCGCTCGCCTGTATGAAGATATCGGTCTGATTACCTGTTCAGCTGATGTTGGCGAAGATATTTCAAATCTCTTCAATGTGCTGTCCGGCTATTCCATGAATACTGAATATGCACGTCTTTTAGTTGCACCACACTCCGTTCGTACCGGACTCATTGAACGTATCGATCGTGAAATCGCAAACAGCGAAGCCGGTTTACCCAGCGGGATTCGCATCAAGTGCAATGCTCTGGTTGACGAAATTGTGATCGATGCTCTCTACCGCGCATCTCAGGCGGGCGTTTCAGTGGAAGTGTTTGTGCGTGGCATTTGCGCATTGCGTCCAGGCGTTCAAGGCTTAAGCGAGAACGTTAAAGTCATTAGCATTTTGGGTAGATTCCTTGAGCACTCCCGTGCGTTCTGCTTCGAGAACAACGGTGCACGCGAAGTCTGGATTGGCTCAGCAGACATGATGCATCGCAATCTTGATCGACGAGTTGAGACATTGGTGCGATTGGCTGAGCCTGTGCATATTGCCTGGGTGAATGACTTATTCGATATGGCAATGAGTCCTGACTTCTCAGCCTGGAGTCTGGACTCCGACGGCGTTTGGAATAGGCGCCTGCATCGCGAAGACGGCGCATTGCTTGCCGACTATCAAGAAACGTTGATTGCACGGACCAAACACGGTGGTGCTTCATTGTGAGTACCCCAACCACGCATCGTGAAATTGAGCGCAAGTTTCGCGTTCACGCTCTATTTGCGTGGCCGGAGCTCTCGGATCTCAATGCAACTGTTCAGGAACACCCGACAGTTTCAATGCGCGCGGTGTATCACGACACTGCTGAACTCACCCTCTTTCGATGGAAGGTCACTCTCCGTCGCCGTGAAGGAGGTCTTGATGCAGGTTGGCATCTCAAACTTCCAGTGGAAAGCATGTCCGAAGGTGTGCGCGATGAACTTCATGTTGCGTTAAACGCTGGAGCAGTTGGTCAAGTTCCTGCTGAACTCGCCGACATCATCACCCCACTTGTGCGCGACTTACCACTAGCTCCAGTGGTGGAACTGCGAACTGAACGTAGCCCCCGAGTCTTGACTTCACCAGAAGGCAAACCACTGGTTGAAGTGGTCGACGATGTCGTCACTGTTATTGATCTCAACGGTACGGCGGTCGGGATTTTCCGAGAGCTTGAAATTGAACTCCTTGATAACGATGATCCTGCGGCCCATGAGCTTCTTGAAGAAGTCAGTTCGCTACTTATGCATGTTGGTGCAATTCCGGGAACAATGAGCAAGGCCGCAAGCGCTCTAGGCCCACGAGCCACTGCACCTGCAGATGTTCCAGAACTCCCAATGCCGGGGCCAAGCGGGATGGCTGTCGATGCGATTCGTTCCACAATCGCAACCCATGTACGTGCCCTCATTTTTGCTGACATCGCCGTGCGCAGGAACCTGCCAGACGCTGTACACCAAGTTCGGGTAGCGGCACGTCGACTGCGTAGCAACTTACGCACATTTGAGTCATTGTTAAATCATGAGTGGGCATTGGCTCTCGAAGAAGAACTCGCTTGGCTCGCTGATGAAATGGGCATGATCCGCGACAGTGAGGTTCTCGAAGAGCGCCTTCTTAATCATGCCAATGACTTACTGCCAGGTGATGCGGAATTAGCTTCAAGCGCTATTCGTGTATATCTCGATCGGCGTATTGAGACCGCACGTGCAGGAGCCATGGCTGCGTTACGAAGTGATCGACATACGTACCTTATTGAAGATCTCGTGACTGCTACGCGCTCGCCCCAAATGCTCGATATTGCATATCAGCCATGCGAAATCGTGTTTCCCCCTCTGATTGAGCGCTCATGGAAGGCCCTTGCGAAATCCTGTGGCCAGTTAAAAATCCATGGACCCGCGCCTGAGTGGCATCGTGCACGCATCAAAGCTAAACGTGCCAGGTACGCAGTCGATGTCGTCGTGCCAATTTTCGGAAATCAAGCCAAGAAGTTCGCAAAGTCGTTATCTGAAGTCACAGAACTCCTAGGCGAGCACCAAGATGCATTTGTTGCTCAAGAGTTCTTGCGTGAATTAGCCAATACCAATGAAGTTGACGCCACCACTGGATTCGCACTCGGTCTCCTACACGGAGTGGAACTCAATTACGAAATGCAGGATCGTTACACCTTCGCGGATACTTGGGATAAAGCACGTAAAACTGCGCAGAGTTCGGGACTGGTGTAACCGTGGCCCCTGATCAAGGTTCAACTCCGGTTCGCGCAGCTGGCGTGATTTTGCTTCGAGGCACCCAAGGGCGTTATGAAACCCTCGTCGTTCATCGGCCTCATCGCAGCGACTGGTCACTCCCAAAGGGAAAGATTGATCCGGGTGAACACGTCATTAATGCCGCAATTCGCGAGTGTGATGAAGAAACGGGTATCCAAGCAATTCTCGGATCGCGTTTACCCACCCAGGAATACATCGCCTTAGGCCGAGCAAAGACTGTTGAATATTGGGTTGCCCAGGCTCGAAACGAAGAAGAGTTTGTTCCTAATGACGAGGTCGATGAGCTTCGTTGGATACCTGCTCAGCAAGCAAAAAGCCTGCTGACCTACGAGCACGACATCGCGCTCGTGGAACAGGCCGCAACGTTGCCCCAGACTGTTCCACTCATTATTTTGCGCCATACCCAAGCCGTGAAGCGCTCGGACTTCAAGGGCAAGCATGATTATGAACGTCCGATTAGTGGCAAGGGACGCAGCCAATCAAAAGGACTCATGCCGCTGCTTGATGCCTACGGCATCACCGCTGTGCATTCATCTGATTCAGAACGCTGTATGCAAAGCGTGAAGCGCTATGCAAAATCTATAAATGTGCCCGTTATCCCTGAGCCGGCTTTAAGTGAAGAACGTTTTCTCGACAATCCAAAAAAAGTTGAAAACCGAATGCTGGATCTCTTGAGTCAGCACCAAGCGATGGTTGTGTGCTCACATAGGCCCGTCATGCCTACGATTTTATCTGCCCTGGCCCAAGCCACTGGCGGCGATGCGTCAAGACCACAGTGGGACCCCAAGCTTCAACCAGGATCATTCATTGTGTTGCATCGCGCATTCGCCCCTGACGGCACTCCGAGAATCGTCAGCATGGAACGACATCAACTCGAAGATTGACATTCGTTGTTAAAGCACCTGCACCGACAGTGAGTGGCGGGCTTTGCCCTTTTTCAAGCTGATGATGCACGTGCCTGTTTGCTTCAGCACCACGCTTGAACCCCTAACTGCACAGATCCGTGCAGCAATCGGTGCAACCTTGATGGTTGGTTTTCCAGAAAGCCCAGCAAGGCGTGCGATTGCGGCAAAGGTGAGAGCAGTTCCGGATTTGCGTGCAGTGATTCCAGAAACGAAGGGGGCCGTGAGCTGCGCAGCATTGCCTTCGCCAAAAGCATTCGAACCCGAAATGGCAAATGTTGTTGCCTGGCCACCCGGCAATCCATCGAACTCACATACGGTTTCCATAGTCGTGCACGACTGACCACTAGGAAACGCTGTGACTTTCCAGATCGTTGTGTTTGCGCCTGCATCGCTCGGGGCTGACCAAGAAACCGTCACCCGCCCACCGTTATTGCGCGCTGTCAGATTTGTTGCAACACCCGGTTTTGCAGCGGGGATACTTCCCTGAGATGTCAGCCATGGCAAAAACGTTGTGATCCGGCTATACAACCCTGGATATCCGGCCTTCGCACATTCATTTCCACTACTTACCAAACCAGTAAGGACGGGAACCGTGCCTTGGATGACCAACGGACCACCACTGTCGCCTTGGCAGGCATCAATATTGCCCGCCGGTGTGCCAGCACAAATGTCTTGATTGGGATCAAGATCTGGCCCATATTGACCGCAGGGTTGATTTGGGCTCGCTAACACCTCAAGGTCCGCACGCATCAACTGATCTGACGTTGCGCCACCCGTGGGTGCGATGACACCCCATCCACTCACAGTTGCGGGTGTGCCGCTTGCAGGCCAAGTCAGAGCATCCATGCCGTAAGGCAATGCAATAGTGCGCACCTTGCCAAGCAGATCAATGGGTTTTGCCAACGTAATGACGCCAATGTCATTGGCGAAGGTGCGTGAATCAAAGGAGGGGTGCGCTGTTACCGCTGCAACTGGCGACTCTTGAGCTGGTGACCTTTCACTGGTCTTCGTAATCCCAGACCACACACGAATATCACTTGCTGACATCCCCGCCAAACAATGAGCGGCAGTCACTACCACCGTTGGCGACACCAACGACCCAGAGCATTGAGAGACACCACGCATCACAATCAATACCTGCCATGGAGATTGATCAATTGATGATGCGCTACCACCGATGACACGTGGAAATTTAATCGTCGCTGCTGTAGCCGAAATCGGAATACACAGCAATGCAATAGCTGTCAGTGCAGCGAAAAAGCGAACTCTCATCGCTCAGCCTGAGTGCCCTTACCAAGTACGACCACGCCACCATCACTTACGGTGTACAAACCACGATCGCGTTCAAGATCAACACCGATTTGAGCACCATCAGGGATGACCGTGTTTTTATCAAGAATTGCGCGTCGAACAACTGCATTCTTACCAATACGTACACCGGGCATAATCACACTGCCTTCGACGTAGGCCCCTGAACCAATAGCTACGTTGGAAGAAATCACGGAAGTACGTACATGGGCACCGGAAATGATGGTGCCAGCGCCGACCATAGATTCATGCGCATTGCCACCCTCAACAAATTTCGCTGGTGGTAATGACGGCAGGTTCGACAGAATCGGCCAACGGCGGTTGTAGAGGTTGAAAATTGGGTGCACGGAAACTAGATCCATGTGGGCATCGTGATAACTATCCAGTGAACCTACGTCACGCCAATAACCACCATCGCGTTCTGTGGCTCCGGGAACAACGTTGGTTGCAAAGTCATATACGCGCGCTTGACCACGGTTGGTGAGCATCGGAATGATGTTTGTGCCCATGTCATGCAGTGATGCTGGGTCTGCAGCATCTTCACGCAATGCTTCAAGCAAGATATCTGTTGAAAACACGTAGTTACCCATTGAGACATAGCAAGAAGTGTCATCACCAGGGATGGTTGGTGGATCGATTGGCTTTTCTAAGAACCTCGTAATGGTTTCACCGTCGGGTGCCGTTTGTATAACTCCAAAATCATGCGCTTCATGCTTTGCCATACGAATACCTGCAACGGTGACGCCGGCACCGGACGCAATATGTGCCTCCACCATTTGCATTGGATCCATGCGATACACGTGGTCGGCACCAAAGACAACGACGTAATCAGGTTCTTCGTCGTACACCAGGTTCAAACTCTGGAAAATTGCATCGGCACTTCCGGTGTACCAACGTGGCCCAAGTCGCTGTTGCGCTGGTACGGGAGTGACGTAGTCACCTAGCAAAGTCGGCATACGCCAGGTCTGGGTGACGTGACGGTCCAATGAATGCGATTTGTACTGAGTCAGCACGCATACGCGTCGCAACCCTGCATTGATCAAATTCGACAATACGAAATCGATGAGGCGATAGGAGCCACCAAAAGGTACTGCTGGTTTGGCTCGGTCAGCTGTCAAAGGCATGAGGCGTTTGCCCTCGCCACCGGCGAGGACCATGCACAGCACATGTGGCCCGCTACTCACCTTGTAACCATAGTCCCCGAGCGCCCATCTTTATAGACCTAAAACTCATCCCTATGCTGAACGCTGTGCGAATAGGAATCCTGACCCGCGAGTGGCCACCCGAAATTTATGGTGGTGCTGGGGTCCATGTCGATCAACTCGTCCATGAGTTGCGTCGTCTCACTCCTGTCTATGTTCATTGCTTTGGCGGCCACAGGACTGATGCCACAGCGCACCCGGTACCAACCAGTCTGCACGGTGCCAATCCTGCACTTCAGACTCTCGGTGTTGACCTCGAAATGGCTATGGCGGTTTCTGACGTTGATCTCGTGCATTCACACACCTGGTACGCAAACTTCGCTGGCCACACAGCTTCACTGCTGTACGGCATCCCCCATGTGATCACCGCACATTCGCTCGAACCATTGCGGCCTTGGAAAGAAGAGCAACTTGGTGGCGGTTATCGGCTCTCGTCATGGGTTGAACGTTCCGCGTACGCAGAAGCAAGCGCAGTGATCGCTGTTAGCAACGGCATGCGCAATGACGTACTCAGCGCCTATCCCTTTGTTGATCCAGCTCGTGTGCATGTAGTGCACAACGGAATCGACACGTCGATTTATAAGCCAGATTTAGGTACAGCAACACTTGAGGAATTCGGTATCGATCCGAATAAGCCATACGTTTTGTTCGTCGGTCGTATCACGCGCCAAAAAGGTCTCGTGCACTTGCTCCGCGCAGCAAAGCAATTTGCTGGCGATATTCCGCTGGTCATGTGTGCATCAGCTGCAGACACACCCGAGATTGAAGTTGAAACAGCCAACGCAGTGAAAGAACTTCGCGAGGCACGCGGAAAGGACAGCGTGATCTGGATTGAAAAACAAGTTGATCGAGCAAAACTCATTCAACTTTTTTCACATGCGCGAGCATTTCTATGCCCCTCTATCTACGAACCGCTTGGCATTGTCAACCTTGAAGCCATGGCTTGCGAAACCGCCGTTATTGCGAGCGATGTTGGTGGGATTCCAGAAGTTGTTGCTGACGGCACGACCGGGCTTCTCGTTCACTATGACGCTGTCAATACTGACGCATTTGAACGTGAATTTGCTGCTGCGGTGAATCAACTCATCGAAGATGGCAACCGCGCTTCCGCGATGGGCAAAGCCGGGCGAGCCCGTGCAGTAGAACATTTTGGCTGGGATGCAATTGCTGAACAAACGATGGCTGTGTATCGCGCAGCGATGAACACCAACTAGGAAATTAACTTTCTACTGGAAAACCACGGTGCGCTTACCGGTCAGCATGATGCGGTCTTCAGCAAAGAGTCGAACAGCGCGAGCGAGTACTAACCGTTCAACATCTCTACCAATCTCGGCTAGGTCATTCGCTGTGTGTGCATGAGTAACTCGCTCTACCTCTTGCTCGATGATCGGACCTTCATCCAGTTGAGCAGTGACAAAGTGAGCAGTCGCACCAATAAGTTTCACACCGCGTTCATGAGCTTGGTGATACGGGCGAGCACCCTTAAAGCCTGGTAAGAATGAATGATGGATGTTGATGATGCGTCCGGAAAGCTCCGAACATAATTCATCAGAAAGGACTTGCATGTAACGAGCAAGAATCACGACATCGATATTGTGCTCAACCGTCAGGTTTAATAAAGCTGATTCTTGTTCTGGTTTTGTTTCAGAGGTGACAGGCAAATACACGAACGGAATCCCATGACGGTTTGCGATGTGTTCGCAATCGCGGTGATTAGAGACAATTACTGGAATCTCGATTGGTAACTCGCCGATTTCATGGCGGTAAAGCAAATCAACAAGACAATGATCGAACTTCGACACCATAATCAAAGCCCTGCGACGATCGCTTTCATGGCGCAGGGACATTTCTGCATTAAATGGTGCAGCTGCCGCTTCAACCGCAGCGCGCACAATTTCAATGGCTTTGGGTGATTCAAACTTGGTGCGCAGACTGAAAATCCCGGAGTCTTCATCGGTGAACTGAGCCTGCTCCAAAATATTGCCCTGAATCCCTAACAACGAGCCTGTGATCGCATGCACAATGCCCGGCCCATCGGCGCAACGCAGGGTCAGGATGTACGGCTCAACAGTGCTCACATGGCGCAATCTACGAGATACCTGGGTGGGAAGGTAGCGTGCCCCAGATGAATCCAGTGGTGGTTGTGGGAAGCGGTATTGCCGGCATCCGCGCCGCAGAGGCAATTCGAGCTCATAAATATCTCGGCGAAATCCTGATTATCGACCCGGAACTACCGAGTTACCGGCCAGCTGTTTCCAAGGAAGCCCTCAAATCCAGGGTGCTGGACGGCTTTGGCATGCCAATGAAGCGCAGCGCTGATGAGTTCACCTGGCTCATTGGTCATGGAGTGGTGAACTGCTCTCTTGATGGACAGCACCTTTGGGTGTCCGACCCCGATGGCCAGACATCGACTATCCACTTTGACGGTTTGATCATCGCTAGCGGTCTTCGGTCTCGACATCTGACAGTGCCCGGTCCCACCGCTGGGCGATTCACCCTTCGAACGATTGCCGACGCGCAACTTCTCGAACCGATGCTGGTTACGGGAGCGCGTATTGCAATTGTCGGGTCAGGGTTTATTGGGTGCGAAGTTGCGGCAATCGCATCCGAGCGTGGCTGCGAAGTCACGGTGGTATCTCCAGAAGCGGTGCCGTTAAGTTCGGCCCTTGGTGATGAAGTCGGCCAAAGAATTGCGAATCAACATGAACGCCACGGAGTGAATTTCCGCACCAAGCGAATTGTTGCTGCGTTTGGAGGTGACGAACGAGCCACAAGTCTTCTTCTTGATGATGGAACCGAAGTTCAAGCAGATGTCGTTGTCGAGGCTGTGGGATCTATTCCTAATATCGATTGGTTAAACGGAAACACCCTTGACTTATCAAATGGAGTCTTGACGGATCAGTACCTTCAGGCTGTTGGAACAACTGCACCGGTACGCGCTTGTGGTGACATTGCTCGTCATCCAAATGCACTGTTTGGGATGACGCCTCGCCGAATTGAACACTGGACTACCGCCGCAGACCTGGGTGCTCACGCAGGGCGCGGCCTTGCCAAGCAACTCAATGCTGTGAATGAACCAGAGGTCCCATTTGCCGCTGTGCCTGCATTTTGGTCAGATCAGTACGACCTCCAAATTCAAAGCTTTGGAATACCTTCCATCGCGACCGAAGTAAACATTATTGAATCTGCTGACGATGGCAGTTGCATTGCCGAATACTTCGATTCCTCAGGGCTCGTTGGCGTTGTCGGGATAAACCGCACAAGCCAGATAGCTGGCTACCGCAGATCCCTTGCCGGGCGCATATAAATATGCAAAGACCCGTGCAGCTGGGGGGCAATTGCACGGGTCTTGCGAGATTGATTGTGCCCGATTGCACTGCGCTTTGTCACGCATTCACCTCTTATACCTAGAATCTGTTCGTGCCCGATTTTGTGAAGAATCCTCACCTGAAAGATGGGGGAATTTTGCTCCATATCGGAGTCCACAAAACGGGGACGACAACGATCCAAGATGCCTTCGCACAGAACCGAGCACGGCTTACAGAATTCGGGATCTCATATCCGGGAACCGGCCAGGCGCATCGTGCCATTGCTTCATCAGCAATGAATCGTCGTGTGGGTTGGCGCCCAGGTGGTTCCCCACCACCAGATCCCAAACTTTGGGAAACGTTTGTCAGTGAGGCCGAGAATTTTGACGGAATTACCGTGTGTTCAAGCGAGTTTTTTGCCGAGGCTTCCAGCGAAGTGGCCGAACGGATCGTTGATCGCATAGGCAAAGAGAACATCCATGTGGTGATCACCCTGCGAAACCTTGCAAAAATACTTCCATCGGCTTGGCAACAAATCTTGAAGTCCGGTTATGAGTTTGGTTATCTTCACTGGCTCAATAACGTGCTGGGCTCAGAACAACTCGAACCCAAATCAGAAGTATTTTGGCTTCGACATCGCCATGATGCAGTCGTGAGCCGCTGGGCAAACATTGTTGGCAGTGAACGAGTGACTGTTGTTGTGGTCGACGATTCTGATCGTGACAGCATCTATCGAGATTTTGAATCCTTAACTGGTTTGCCTCAAGGGTTCTTGCTTCAAAACAAACCTACGTCAATGAATCGGTCACTGACTCTCGCGGAAGCTGAGTTACTCCGACGCATCAACCAATCCATCGGTGGCGGCAAAGGATGGAAACCTTATTCCCATGAAGTCCACGACGGACTTATTAAAGGAATGGTTGAAGGTCGCACTCCAGGTGCCGATGAAGTGAAACTGCAAACTCCACAGTGGGCCCTCGACCGCGCCGCAGAGTTTGGAGCGACCTATGTCGCGGCTATTAGGACATCGGGTGTCAATGTGATGGGTGACCTCAGTCTGTTGAGCGCACGCTTCACTGGTCCGGAACATATTTCCGACACTGATGTTGCAGATCTGCCAATCGATGCCGCAGTTGCTGCGATCCTTGGTGCGCTCGGGGACGGTGCAGTTAAGGAAGCGCCGAGCATCAATCAACGGCTGCTTAAGAAGGTCAGTGCCGCCAAGAAAAGGATCATCCAGAAGTAAGAACTGGAGCCTGTGGTGGGACGCCGGGGGCTCGAACCCCGAACCTACGGATTAAAAGTCCGCAGCTCTACCATTGAGCTAGCATCCCGCGGATTGCGAGTTCCCCCACAAACCTGAGGGATAAGGCTATCGCCAAGCGCTTTGGAGCTCACCGGCACTACTGCCCTAACGGCGGAAGACCTTCCATTTGACGCAGCAGATTTATGCGCTCACTCAGTGGCGGATGGGTATCAAACATGGATTTCGACTTGCCATCCAATGGGGATTCAATCCACACATGAGCCACAGCAGTCGATTTTTGCTGCACGACCGTGTTGTCCGCAGCCAGGGTCTCTAACGCTCGGCGAAGCCCAGAAGGGTTGCGTGTGAACTCAATTGCTGTGGCATCGGCGAGGGACTCGCGTTTGCGCGAAATGGACGCACGAATAAGAAGTGCTGCAATGGGTGCGAGAATCAAAATCACCAATGAGATCACTATCGCAAATGGATTGCTGTTTTGATCTCTGCGGCTGAAGAACGCCATGCGGGCGCCCATGTCGGCGATCACCGCGAGCAGTCCCGCTGTGGTGGCGGCAACAGCCATGACCAACGTGTCGCGGTTACCCACGTGCGCCATTTCGTGTGCCGCGACTCCTTGAAGTTGCTCGCGATCCATCACGCGAAGAATTCCTGTCGTAAATGCGATCACCGCATGCTCTGGATCACGGCCTGTCGCAAACGCATTTGGAGCGGGGTCATCAACGATCGCGACCTTTGGCATTGGTAAACCCGCTGCCATGGTGATTTCTTCAACGATGTTGTAAAGCTGTGGTGCATCGTCGTGACTGACTACTTTTGCGTGCGTCATCGCGAGGACCAAAGTGTCTGATTTCCAATATGAAGTCCACACTCCAATCAATGAAATCCCGACAGCCATCGGAACGAGCCAATACGCATCGAAATTTAAGATCGTGCCTGCTGCCCAAACAACGGCAATCACAGCAAAGAACATCAATGCGAGCAGCAACCAGGTTTTGCGTTTGTTCGCTGACTGCTCGGCTCTAAACGAGACCGCCATAATTACTCGAAGGAAACAGTAGGAGCGTTGCGATCCGCTTCATTTGGCACTTCATAGAATTCGCGAGCATGCACACCGGTCATACCAACGAAGAACTTGGTGGGAATAGTGACAATTGCGGTGTTCAAGGTTCGAACCGAATCGTTGTAGAACTGGCGTGAAAATGCCACTTTGTTTTCCGTTGAAGAAAGTTCTTCTTGAAGTGACAGGAAGTTCGCAGATGCTTTCAAATCTGGATACGCCTCAGCGACTGCAAGCAAGCCACGAAGAGCCTGTGTTAACTGACCATCCGCTGCAGCGACTTCTGCTACGCCATTTGCGTGTTCGGCCACTGCTCGAGCTGCAGTTACCTTTTCTAATGTGCCACTTTCATGGGCAGCGTATCCCTTAACAGTGCTCACTAAATTAGGGATCAAATCGCTGCGGCGCTTGAGTTGCACCTCAATCTGCGCGAAAGCTTCATCAACCGCAACATTGGCTTTTACCAGACGGTTGTAGGTCGCGACTAAATAGATCGCAAGTATGACAAGGACAGCAATAACAATGAAGATCCACATGCTTTGATTCTACGCTCGATTCCCGAACTTATCGAGAGCCAGAATCTGCTGACTGAGAACTAGATTGCTTGACCCGCATCGAGTTCAGCCAGCTGCTCCACGCGCGCCTCGTGACGGCCACCCTCAAAGGCTGTTTCGAGAAAGACTTTGAGTGCTCCTACCGCCACATCTGGGTCTGTCACGCGCTCGCCAAAGCAGGCAACGTTGGCATTGTTGTGTTGCCGGGTCATCGCGGCATCTTGAGTGTCCCGAATAATCCCTGCACGAACCCCTGGGACCTTGTTCGCAGCCATGCAAATGCCCTGACCACTTCCGCACACTGCAACACCAAACGCAGCCTTGCCAGATGCCACTGTTCGACCAACTTCTGCACCAAAATGCGGGTAATCGACGCGATCTGAGGAGTACGCCCCAAGGTCAATCACATCGTGACCTTGTTCAACAAGCCAGCCGCGCAAGTGTTCTTTGAGAACGAAACCTGCATGGTCAGAACCAATCGCGATGATCATGGGATCAGAGTAATGCAGCACCCAACTGAGGCATTGGTGCTGGCGTTGTGATCGTTTGTCCATTGCGGGTAACCGTGACACCAGTAGAGCTGATGGTCACAGGAACGCTTTCACCTGCATTACGTGCAACGAGAACTGTCACTAACGCTTGGCGCACTCCAGCCTTTGGAATCGGCACCTGACGATTTACGACCTGACCTGGAAGTTTGGTTCCCCAGGTGCCAGTGAACCAGCCTTGCTTGCCCCCAGGCTGCGCATGATCAACCACCCACGCATCAGTTCCCGACTTCACGACATCAAGTTTCTTATCGCCTTTTGTCAGTACCAATCTGTTGCCTTCGTAACCGGTATCAACGCCGTTAGGAATTTGCCATCGTTGCCAAGTAAAGCGACCCTTGGCTTTTTTGCCGCCGCGAGCAGCATTGATGTAATCGGTGACGATCATCGCATCGACACTGCGCACATATTGCGTGCATCGAACCAGGGTCACTGTCTTCCAAGTGTTGTCCTGGACGCAGGTGGTGTCATTACCGCCAGTGGCCCAGTCACTTTGCGCAACTATGCGTTTGGTTCCCGACCACTTACTACGAGCCACCTTGCCGACAGTTAATGCCGAATGCGCAGCCCTAGTTTTCAAATATGCACGCAATGAATCACTGTTTTCGTAACGGAAAGGGCCCGGATCGCCTATCCACTCAACGCCCTTTGAATAGAACGTCAAACCAGTTCCGTCATCATGCGTGTGAGCAGTTGCCGGACGCGTAGAACTTGAACGTACTGAATAGAAACTATCCGGCATCCCAGGTTGTGGCTGCCAACCAGCGCGTCCAAACACATAGCCGCCGTCGTACACCGAATAAATCGGTGCAGGTGGAGTTCCACTTTTCCCACCGGTACGCACCCATTCAGCTTGGCCGTCAGCAGCGCCGAACGACCCCTTGAGAGATTCATTGATGCTGTCACCGAGCGACTCAACGAGAAAGTCCGGGCGAATCGATTGCGCAACAAAGTCATACAACTTATTACGCAAAGTTGGAATTGGGTCGGCCGGAATTCCGCACGTGTTGGCGGCCGCTTGCACATCTCCAAGTAAATTCTCAATGTACACCGCGTAGCCAGGTGAACCCTCTACATCGCTACCGTCAGGCTGAACGACTCCATTGGCAATCGCAACAAGATTCCGCCAGGCCTTGTCGCGCAATGCTGTGTCACCCGTCCAACAAAACGCAGCTAGCGCGCCTGTCTGTCGAATCAAGTCGGTGTTGTTTGAACCAATGGCGATTGCGCGTGCTCCTGCATTTGACTTCACCATTGTTTGCGCATCGCGAATAGCAGCTGCGGTGATCACTGGATCGTTCAAGGTTTGCGCAGCACACACCAACGTTTCCGTGCGTAGTCCTCCATAAATGGAAGAGTCAACCCACGCACCGCGCCTACCTTGATGGTCGGCAATCCAGTACAAAAGAATTTGACGGAAACGATCCACCATTGCTTGGTTTTGGACTTGCACCCCTCGAAACAGAAGCGGTAATGCCCAATTGAGAGAGTTCACATGCCGATCACCTGAAGTGTCAGACGTTGCCTGTGGCTTCCAATCTGGATGTTCTGTCAACTGATACGTGCCACCTTTACCAAAATTAATGGTTCCGCTGGTCAATAATTTTTGAGCCGCTACTCGTTCACTTGCAGCCGATGTTTGCGGAAAAATCGTGCGGCACCAACTACCAAGCGCAGTTGGCATCACCACGGGTGGTGCAGCGGGAACTGCTGTAGGCATAGGTGACGCGGGCGTTGTTACCGACGGCGTCGCGCTCGGTGTAACGCTGGGACTCATGGTTGGTGTTGCCGTGGGTGAGGCTGACGCCGTACGGCTGGGTGTAGGCGTTGGCGTTGGCGTTGGCGACGCTGAAACTGCCGGCGAGGTCGACGGCGCTGGCGTTTCAGCAGCATGTGCTGGCAATGCACTCAACAAGACCGAACCCGACGCCATAACAGTCAATGCGAACGTCAGGGTCTTGGTCTTGCGGCGCTGGGGAAGCATTCGACCATCATCACCCATAAATACGCGAAATCAGTAATTCGAATGTTACGAGTTGCTATCAATCCGGGACATCGCCGCTTGTTGGGAAGGGGATGTTGGGCCAAGAGCGAATGCGAGCGTTCCCAACATGGCCGTCACTGCAGGGCGAGCGACTACTTGCGGGACCCGAGGTAATCCCAGCATTGCGAGGTGTCGTGGTGACATGGTTGATAAAGCCCCGAGGAGCAACGCTGCATACGGGCCTTGTGCGGCAAACGGAAGTGGCGGTTTACGAATAAACGCTGCGGTTTCTTTGGCTTCACGGCTACTTCGCAATTGAGATACATATCCAGCAATCGCCGTTCGCAATTCGGTGACTGAGCGCGGAGGGTTTTCTACGCCGACGAGCTCTCCAGCTTTCGCCCATTCGCGCACATAAGCGTCCGGGCCACCAGGGATTGGATCGCCCCACACTAGGTGTGTTGCAAGAAATGAATCAGTAAATGCAATGTGCACCCACCGCAAGAGATCCGGATCTGTTGCGTCATAGGGAAACTCAACGCCATCGACCGTGTACACGCCATTGACTCGACGATGCATACCGCGAACGCGTGCGCATTCACGATCAGCTTGTGCTTTGTCACCAAAGGTCACGACTGTGAGCCATTGCGTGGTGCCTGCTAATCGGCCAAGCGCATCTTCTTCGTAACGTGAATGCTGCATCACTCCAGCGAGTGCCGCTGGATGTAGTGCCTGCATTAAGAGCGCACGAATCCCACCGACCAATGTTGGTAACCCACCATGCACTGCCCACGCGGCTGAATCTGGGCCGAAGTAGCCGATGCCTTCGCCCTCGCGCATTTGCGCAACCCATTCTGGAACCCCAGTGGGATCACCAGAAACGATGCGACGAAACCCTGCGGCAGCGCGATCGCGCAGTGGATCGAGCACGTTTGCCAAGGGGTTCATGCCCATAGCCTGCCGCAGGGTGGTTTCGTCTATGCCTTCGAGGCCGTCAGGTTCAGTGGAAGGGTCAATGTTTCCCCGCCGCGATCTACCGTGAGCTGTACTCGATCGCCAGGTGCAAAGGAACGAACAGTCACGATCAACTGAGTGCCATCAGCAATCACTTGCCGATTGACCTTGGTGATGATGTCACCGGTCTTGATGCCAGCCTTTTGCGCCGCTCCACCTGAGGTAACCGACGAAACCTTTCCACCTGGACCTTCAAAGTCCATGGCGAGCTGGACGCCGATCACTGGAGTCTTCGCTGAACCCGTATTGATGATCTCGTTCGCAATGCGCTTTGCGGTATCGATAGGAATTGAGAAGCCAAGGCCAATAGATCCCGCTTGGGCTTCACCTGATGCCATCGAGGCGATTGCCGAGTTCACACCGACAACAGCGCCGTTGCCATTGACAAGTGGTCCGCCGGAGTTGCCTGGGTTAATTGCCGCATCCGTTTGGATCGCGTTGATGAACGACTCATCTCCTGCGGTAACGGGCCGATTCAGTGAACTGACAATTCCCGAGGTCACAGTTCCTTGTAAGCCAAGTGGCGAACCAAGCGCAATGACTTCGTCTCCTACTCGAAGTGTTGATGACTTGCCAAGCGGAACAGTTTTAACTCCCGGCTTATCTACCTTGACGACTGCAAGGTCGTAGCCCGCATTGGCACCCACCAAGGTGCCCTTCGCCTTGGTGCCATCGGAGAACAACACATCAATCCCGCCATCTTTCGCAGAACCTGCAACGTGATTGTTGGTGATGATGTACCCGTCTTTGCTAATAATGAAACCCGAACCCGTGCCTTCACCGTCAGTGCCACTCACATTCAGTTGAACCACGGCAGGCTGCACAGCAGCAGCAACATCTGCAATGGAACTCCCTGCGGGTAGTGACGGTGAGCTCGAATCAGCAGTTGCCGATGCCACCACGGAGGTCGGCAATGTTTGCTTTGCCGCAACAAATCCCACGGCACCACCTGCCGCGCCTGCAACTAATGCAGTAGCTAATAGCCCGCCAACAATTGCGGGACCACGGCCACGCTTCTTTGGCGCAGGTCGTTCCCAGACCGGAGCAATGCTGGTCGCGATCGGTTCAGCGGGCGTGAAAGGTGGAAGTGGGGTGGACACGGGGTCTCCTTCGTGGGGCGAACTCATATAGACATGAGACACCCCAACCAGTGATTTCGTTCCCGTTCGGGCACGAAAACCTAGAGTCCTGACAAACCTCTTACAAAGAGCAGATTGAATAGGCACATGCGAGCAGTTGCCAGTCCCCGAGAGGCAGCACTTGCCTTGGCCGCTGGGCATCTAGCCGCTGTGCCAACGGAGACCGTCTATGGGCTTGGAGCTCGTACCGATGATCCACATGCCATCGCTCAGATTTATGCCGCAAAAGGGCGTCCAGCCGACCATCCGCTGATCGCTCATCTTGCAACGATCGAGGCAATGAATGACTGGGGAAGAAATATTCCTGAATATGCATATCAACTAGCGAAGAGTTTTTGGCCAGGTCCGCTCACCCTTGTTATTCCGCGCTCACCGCGAGCTGGTGACTTCATCACGGGCAGTCAGAACTCCGTTGCGGTTCGAGTCTCTGCACATCCATTAATGCAAGAGGTACAAAGAATTCTTGTTGAACTTACAGGTGATCCTTCCATTGCAATTGCGGCACCCAGCGCAAATCGTTTTGGAAAAGTAAGTCCTACAACTGCGCAGCACGTGCTCGAGGAACTCAATAAATTCACGAGTGCGGAGGATGTTGTTCTCGATGGTGGTGAATGTGCTGTCGGTGTTGAATCCACAATCATTGATTGCACTGGTAACAATCCGCGATTGCTTCGACCAGGTGCGATCAGTGTTGAGCAGGTGGAAGAGATAACAGGACTTCCTTGCACAACTGATTCACAGATTCGCGCAAGTGGAACTTTGGAGTCTCATTACAGTCCCACCGCAACAGTCGAACTGGTTGATGCAGCAGCACTACTCGAGCCTGTGTTCGCCACCGCAAGCATCGGACTCATCGCGTTGGCCGAACATCCAACACCTGCAGGCATGGTGCGCCTGTGTGCGCCGGTCACCCGCGAGGAGTACGCCCAACAGCTCTATTCAGCCCTTCGCGAGGCCGACGCTTTGAAGCTTTCCAAGGTGCTGGCGGTTGCCCCACCCATAGGCGGAATTGGGGCCGCGATCAAAGACCGGCTGACCCGGGCCGCCCACCCGAATTGACCTCAATTACCCCTCCGGCCACCCATCCCCTATAGTTCTCAGGTCACCAACGGCATCCACAAAGGTCGACGGAGATATAGGTCCCCATCGTCTAGTGGCCTAGGACACCGCCCTTTCACGGCGGCGGCACGGGTTCGAATCCCGTTGGGGATACGGCTTCATTTAAGGCCCTGTAGCGCAGTTGGTTAGCGCGCCGCCCTGTCACGGCGGAGGTCGCCGGTTCAAGTCCGGTCAGGGTCGCCAACGATTCGGGGGAAACCCCGATTCATCGCGGCTGGAACGTCAGCCACGGCCAGGTAGCTCAGTTGGTACGAGCGTCCGACTGAAACTCGGAAGGTCGCCGGTTCGACCCCGGCCCTGGCCACCATCAAGATCCCTTGCAGCGCAACGACTTTCGGTGCTCGGCAATTCCTACTGAACTAGCAGGGAAAGCGCTTTTGCCCTTTCTTTTGCCCTTTCACAAGCGCACAATCTGTGGATAACCTGTCCGATTGGTCTGTTTGAGGGAATGTGTTCGGGGATCGTCACGCTGGCGAGGCGAGGATCCGAAGGGTGTCCTGTCCTGCCGTCCGGTATGGCTCGTCAAGCCCGAGCCTGCGCACCAAGGTCACTGCAGCAACTCCAACCGGTCTCGCAGCAGCGCCAACCCAGCTGCGCGCTCGCGCGAGTCAAGGGATTCCGCAAGGTCTAGGGCAACGATGACGGCGCTGGCTACCCGTCTGCCCCCCTGTTCGTTGTCCGCGACTCTCAACGTCACGTTGCCCCGAGCATCCTCGACGAGATGAAAACGGGCAATGCACTGCTGAGCGGTTGCAGGGTCGACGTATCCGTCAACCTCATCGTGCCGAGCTGCTGCAAGTCCAAACTGCCCGGCGATGGCTCCGTCCGCGTCGATCGCCGAGGACCCTGTCAGCGTCACCTCCTGCCTGATCCGGTCGATGAACGAGGCGGATGCGCGATAGCGCCGGACGCTGGCACGCCCCCGAGTCGCCCGCACCACATCCTCGGCTGACATGTGGCGCAGTCGCGATATCAGGCGTGATCGTTCGATAGACCCGAGCCGTCCGGTCTCCCCGGCGGTCAGCAGGTCCATGGCTGCGCTACTCGTTGCGGCAGACCATGGCCGACCACGCCGGACTCCTCGGGTGCGTAGCCGGTGCACCGACACCGCATCGATGAGCGCCGCCCGGCCGACTGTCCCCACCCGCGTGAGGTCACCAGCCGCCAATAGTCTCTCGACCTGCCGCATGCCGACGCCCAGTCGCCGAGCCGCCTCGGAACTGGTCATCGTCTCGGTCGCTGACGCCATGACATAAATAGTCGCATGAGCGACGCATTATGTAAACCCCGCGACGAGACTCATCTAGAGTGCTCGCGAAATGGGGTGCGCCTCATTTGAGAAATGCTCGCGTAGCAGTACGCGGGGGATATCCCCGCCTACAGGGTGGACCAGGGCCTCTCGGCCAGCCCAGCCCTAGAAAATTACCACTTCAGCCGACCCATGCGTATCCCTCATGCCCGGCCCCGGCGCGCACCGAGGTCGATGACGTTGTCCGCATCCAACCCGAGACGTGCCACGACCGTTGGGAAAGCTCCAACCCAGGCCTCCCAGAGGGCATCAAGCCGCTCGGGCAGGCTCGCACTCTGGTCGATCTGGACAGCCCGCCGAGCCCGATCATGGGATCGTTCTTGCATCGCCCGCGCATAGTGCCGCTCAGTGGTGCGCTTGTCCGAATGTCGCAGTAGGAGCGCCGCCTCGGTCAGGCTGCTGCCACTATCGAGCAGTACCGAGGCAGCAAAGGCGCGCAGGTCCTTCACCTTCATCGGGTAACGCCGTGGATCGAGCGCCGGTAAAGACTCATCCCCGACCAGGCCTGCAGCAAGGCGCGCAGGCACCCACACATCGCGGCGGAAGTTGGTGTTGTCGAGCACGCCAATGCTGTGCGTATTGCCAGGCGAGAGCATCGGACGTCGAAAAAGTAGGCGGCCGGCTGGCATTGGCATCGGTGTCTCGCGCAAGCGTTGGTCAGCTAACGCAACGAGGCGCAACCACAGTGGCCGCGGTACCGGGACAGTGGCAGTCATGCCAGCTTTCGGCGGCTCCTGCTGCCAGTAGTTGTTTTCGAGCAGGTGCAGCCCAACACCAGAGTGCGCATCAACTTCCTTCTGCGTCCTGCGGACCAAAACCCGATCGATTGTGATCTGCGGACGATCCCGCCACACCGCCTGCTCGTGAAGACTCACGGCTTCACCCCAGCGCAGCCCGCACCAACCCATCAGGGCGAGCAGCAGTCGGTCGTGCTCGAATTCCGGTGTTTCGACGATCGTCGCAAATTCAGCCCAAGACGGAAGCAATACCGGATCAACGGTCTGCATCGTCGCCCGGCGGGCCTTGCTCGTCTCCACTCGAACGTGAGTCGCGGGATTGACTCCCAAACGGCCCTCGCGCACCTCCCATGCCAGAGCCGCGCCAAGCACCCGTCGTGCGTTTGCAATGGTGCCGGCTTTCACTCCGTCGGCGGCGGGGTCATCCATCCACGCCCTGATGTCGCGGCCGGTCAATTTGTGAATCGGGACTCGGCCAATGTCAGCATGCTTCCGGGAAACGTGATTCTCCAGAACACTTCGGTAGTCACGCACCGTTCGGATCGCTATAGGAGCCAGAGCAGAGTTCTGGCGTGCTGCGATGTAGTCGCTGAGCACCTCGCGAACTTTGCGCACCGTCCCGCTTGGTCTGCCCAATGGGCGAAGGCCCGCGTTCCGATCCATGTCAACGATGGCCACACGCAGTGCCGTCCAGGCGATCGACTCGCTCGCGAAAGTCTCCGGCAACGGTCTGCGATACGCGTCCAGTCGCGAAGGAAGGCGCGCCTGCCAGGGACCCGAACCGGCCGGAATCTCCCGAACCGATCCCTCCACTCCTTTGCGCCTAGCCATTGATAATCCTCTCCTGATCCCTTCCTTGAATTCTGGCTTGTACCTCTGACATCACCTCGTCCTCGAATCCACCGAGTAACCACGCTGATCGCAATGGTCCACAAAGGCATCGAGGTCAGCCTGGGTGTAACGGACGAGTCGCCCTATCCGACGGCAGGGAAGCTCACCTGACAAAGTGAGCTGACGCACCAGCGTTTCCGAAACTGCCAGGGCGAGGGCAACTTCCTCGGCGATGAACAACGCTCTCATTAGCCCGGGTGGCGTGACACTCGACGTCAATGCCACGGCACTCATGCGCCACCTGCCGACGTATCCGCGGAAGGGGTGGCTTCGACTCCCTTGCCGTGGCGCGCAATCCAGCGGCTCACCGTCGATTCGCTGACCTGCAAGATCGCAGCTGCCGTCGGAATCGTCATGCCGGTAATCGACATCAGCTCGTTCCACCCCTTGGCTTCGACCATCTCTGCCCGGGAGATCTCGAGCGCATGGCGCTCCTGTGCTACTCGTAGACGTGCATCGGACTTCTCGCGCATCTTGACGTGGCAGTACTGAAGATTGCGCAACCGATACATCGCACGCTTGGTCTCAATCATGAATTCGTTCTTCATCGTGGTCCTCCGTTCGCTAGCGCCAACGTGGTCGCCATACCCCCTCAACGGTGTGGGGTGCTTGGTACATCGCATTTACACCTCCCGCCCGGCGAAAGATGCAAAGAACGCTGAAATCACCGGAATCACAACAAGAGCAAAAGACAAGCCAAGGAGAATCCACAAATACAGCCACCACAAAGAGTCCATGACAAGCCTCCAAAACCAACCACCAACGACCTACAAGAACAGACCAGACACCTCCCGGGCTGGCATCCCGATGCGTTGGTGCCGGAAGGAGCATTGTGATGCCAGCCCGGGAGGTGTTGGGGTCAATGCAGTTGGTTGTTCTGCCTGCGGATCTTGAGGGCCTTGTTAACGACCTCGTAACAGTCATTCTTCGGATCGTTTTGGGGTGAATTTAGGAGGCTTCTTGATCTGAAATCAGGCTGAAATCGCGTCAGACCGGAGCCCCGGATACCAAGAAGTGGCGCCGCGCCGCCCGAGCAACCGACCTCAGTTCTCGGCTATCTGGGCGATCGTGTCGACCTCCACCAACAGCCACACCGCACCATCAGCCACGGCCTCTAACACCGGCCGGAACAACGACTGGAAATCAGGAATGGCCACCGGAGTCTCGCCTTCCGAAAGGGTCATAGATGGAGTCCGCAGCAGCCTTCTCATTGAGGTCGAACAGGGCACTCAACAAGGCAGGTCGGTCCTTGATTAGTGAAGCAGGAAGGCCGTAGCAGGCCAGGACTGCGCGGTCGAGGTCGTCGTGTGCCTTCTTTAGGTTCACGAACGCTCCCTCATCCATCGCGTTGTAAACAGCGGTCAAGCCTTTGCCGAGTGACTGGCACGCGGCGCTCCGCTCCGTCACGATCCGGCGCGCGGCCTCGGCCACGGTCGCGCGCCTACCGTCGTTCGGGTTGGTCGGCCACGGGAACGTGTCGAAGCAAGTGCTCGGCGTGTATCGCAGGTCGCCCTTGAGAGTCGACCCATTGGCGCGCGCCCATAGGTCGTGTGGCCGGGAGGCAAGCACTCCGAAGGAGTAGTCGTCGTCGAACGCGAAGGCCGCGAGCGCGTGCGACGGGCGCCACCCTGGCTGACCCCACGCGACGATCCAGCGCTTCCCCGTGAGGCCTGCCAGCGCGTATCTGGTGAGGGGCGCGAGGGCCGCCGTCATGCCTGGGCGCGTTTCGGCGAACTGCCACCAGCGTTCGCGGTGAGCCTTGCGGCTGACTCCATCTCGGAACGGCTTTACCTTCTCGCGAACGATGTCAAGGGCAGCGGGAAACGCCCCAGCCTCTTCGAGAGCCCTTCTCCCGAAGTCGATGATCCATCGGCTGGGGTCGGACGAAACCCGATCGACGATGTCCTCGCCATTGATGAAGGGGAACACAACGGTCGAATAGTCGGCATCGGTCCCGCCGAGCAGCGAAGCTGCCTCGTCCTCGTCAAGGACGAACCCCATTCCGTTTGGGAAGTACCCAACGAATCCGACGCCCGCGTTCCCGGCGAGCTTCACGGCTGCACGATGCTCTGTTCCTGCCGTCAACGACGGCGTGATGCCCTCAACTTCGCGACCATCGAGTAAGTAGGGAGGGGGCGGGACGACGCCCTTCTCCCAGCACACGATCGACACATGCACCTTTGCGTCGCCGGACCACGGCTTGGTGCTGGTGGCCTCGAAGATCGTGCCGCCATTTGCGACGATCCACACCAAGGAAGCGTCACGGTTCTTGGCCTGACTGATCGTGTTCGTCGCGACAAGTCCGGCACGTTGACCCTTGCTAAGGTGCGTATGCGCCTTGCGGAAGAAGTAAACGCAGTGGTCCTTCACGCCGACACCGAACTCGGACTTGAGCCCGTCGATGTACGCGTCCCCCACAACCTCACGCAGACGACGGTCACCGTGGAAAGGCGGGTTCCCAATGATCGCGTCGACTTTCGGCCACTCGATCTTGAGGCTATCGGCGCAGTCAAGTGTGTCGAGAGACTGCAACGGCAAGGGGTCCTCGGCTGCTCCGTACTGGCGTGCCATGAGTGCATGAGTCATCCACAGGGTCGCCTTGGCGATCTCGACTGCAAAGGGATCGATCTCGATGCCGTGGATGTTGCGGAGGGGGTAGCGAGGAAGCGTGGGAGGGAACATACCGGCGGCTGTGTAGAGATCGGAGATCCTGTCGGACAATCGTCGCTCGAGCTTGCGCAGCTCGCGGTAGGCGATTGCAAGGAAGTTGGCGCAGCCCATCGCGGGATCGAGTACATGGAACTGGGTCAGTTCGACCAGTAGCTTCACAGCCTTCTTAGGGTCGTCGACAGCCTCGATCCGCGCTGCCCACGGGTGCACGATGACCGGACGGACAATCGAGAGGATGTCCTCCTCGTTCGTGTAGTGCGCGCCGAGTTCCCATCGATGATCATGTCCGAGGCAGCCCTCGAGGAGGGATCCAAAGACCGTCGGGTTGACCCAGCGCCAGTCGTAAGCGGCCGCGGCCTGCAAGTGGCGTAACTCTCCCGGGTTGAGCGGTACCTCTGGAGTCGCAGCAAACAACTCGCCGTTCACGTACGGCACTGCCACGCTACGGCCCCGATCTCGTCGCTCAGCGTCCGGTTGGTTGAACCTACGGAACAGGTCAGTGATCTCGACGGCGCTGTCGCGAGTTGAGTCCGTAGCGAGAGCGTCAATGAGGTTAGCGAATACACGCTCGGGCACCAGTCCGAGGTCTTCGGCAAAAAGCACCCACACTGCCTGGACGATGAAGCGCCTGAGCTCCTCGGCCGGCGCCGCCTCACGATCGAGCAGTTGGAAGTACAGGTCGACCATGTGCTGGGCGGCCTCCTGCGTGACAGCTGCCCCGGGCCCACCGTAAACAGGAGTCTTGCCGGCGAGGAACAGGAGCGCTTCTGCCCGGCTTGGGAGTTCCTCGATCGTGAAGACGTCGCGCGGAGCATTCGGGAACCGGCCCGGCTCCCAGACCTCGAAGCTGCGGATGCTGCATAGCACGAGGAACGGCGGCGCAGGCGTGCCCGTGGCGGGGTCAGCGCTATTTCGCCAGTAGTCCAGGACCTGAGCACGGTGCGAGTCCAGGCGCCCCGACTCCTTTGGCGCCTTCATCTCGACGATGGTGACCCCGGGCCAGTAGAGGTCCATGAAACCGACGCCCTCGTCGCGTGGCCCGAACTGCTCGAAAGTCGCCCCAGCCTCGATGACATCCTCGGCACCGGTATAAGCACGGATGAGCTGGTTGAGGAAGGTTTGCGACCCGGAGCGCTCGGTCCCGGAATACCGACTCCATCTATCCACGAGCTGTTCAAGAGCCGCCTCAATCTCCGGCAGACTTCGAGCCTTCATCACACCCCCCCCCGTTGACTGTGAGCCTAACGTCAACCGTCTGCTGGGGCGTGGCAACGCTTGCCTCTGCCTCCACTTCAGAACGGGTAGTACGCGTTGGACGCCTCTCGTGCCTTGCTGAGCGTCTCCCGCATGTCAGCGCTCCAGGCGACGAGCTCGGAGCAGTGCGGACGTGGGACCTCCAGAAGTTGCCTCACGAGGTTGCTGGCGAAATCGACCACGACCTGTGCAACCGGTGCCGAGAAGTCCACAAAGCGTGGGTGCACGTGTACCTGGAAGTCCGCTCGATAGCCGACATGTGTGAAGTTACCGGGTGCGTGGACCGCACGGTTTCGCAACGCGAACATCCGCCCCAACTCCCCGCGAACGGCGGTGCTTTGCGTGTTGTCCAGCCTGAAGCTACGACAGAAGGATTGGTGAATGCGGGCCGCCGCACCCTCGACTTCGACGTCGGCAGCCATATTGTAGTGAACGACCGAGGACGTGAACGCTTCGAGCGAGAACGCGGCGTTACAAATGGCTGCCATGGACGAGCGCATCTCGAGTTGCAGGGCCTCACCGAAGGCGGTCTCACCTTCGACGGAGTAGCCCGGATTCCTTTCCCGTGCGGCCAGAGCATTGGCTAAGGAATCGCGCGCCATGGCCATCCAGTGCGGCCAGACTTCGTCGCGCAACTCAAGGTCGTGGAACTTGGGGATTCCAGACTCAACGATGTACGACAACCCTGCTGAGGGGTGTCGTACGACGCCGCCGAACGGGATGACCACGCGGGCCACCTGGCCTTCGTCTAACGCCACGGCGTTTCTCCCTTCACCTGTCCTCGCAACGTTCGACCCATCCGATTTCGGCAAGATTCGTCCAGTTCGAGGATAAGCATGGTCCCGCACGCTGACATCCGCCTGGCCACGGTCTCACCGAATTGGTCGAGGCAGGACGCAATCTGGTCGTCCTTAGCGTGCCTCCTACGTGCCAACGCCCATATTCCGGACCCAAATCCGTGAGGGAGTCCGCGCCATCAGCGTGCCACTTAGGGGGCATGAGAGAGCCACTAGCCAGCAAATTGGAGGGAACCTGCGCAAGCAAGAGTCGTTGCAGGACAACGACTCTCGCTGAGTGGGGCGTGAGGGGGCTCGAACCCACGAGTACCAGATTATTAATCTGGGTGGTTCCTTGTTTTCCTCGGTGCGCAAAAACCCTTTGTTTTCAAGCGTTTTGTGGTAACGGAATTTCGCTGAATCTTCCTCTTTGCGTCAGTGGGTTCGCATGGAAGCGTGCCGATGTTAACGACTGCAGGTGGGTTCGTTCCTCAGCCACCCTGGAGCGTCCTCGGATGAAGCGTGCGGATCACGCTCTTCGGCGCGCGTGTAGAACGTCCCCGAATTGCCACTTCTTCCCGAGGCTGGGGTACCTCCTTGCCGCAATAGGCCTTCCGATGACGATGGCAAGCGTCAGGTCCAGGCGCTGGGCTTCGCCGGTCCATTCCCGACGCACAAGCGTCGCTGGCTCTACCCCACACCTCTAGAGCAGCGAGTTCCGTGCGGCTGATGAAGCCACCGCCTCGGCCTATGGCTCGGCGAAGATCGCGCAAGACGCCGGGTTATTAGCGGGTTATTAGGGACAAAAAATGTCCGTTTTGCGTGGAGCCGCCTCGGGGATTTGAACCCCGGACCTGCGCATTACGAGTCGTTTGGCACATTCGATTTCTGTTGCTGCACCACAGCCCGCCCAAGATATACCCCTCCCTGTGTCGGTCGTCGCCAGCCGCGAGCCTTCGGCGTTGATCCGCTCGCCCGTGACGACTTATCAGGCACCGTTCCCGTCGTGGTCTGGATAGCGCGGTGAGGTCGGTACCTGGGGATCAGCGCGATCAGGATGAGGTCGTAACGGCGGCTCGTCCATTCGACCGGATGCATTGATTGCTGCGCGTGCCACCGTGCCCTCTGAAGCTTTGATGCGTGTTGAGTATTCGGCGAGGTCGCGTGTAGCGCCATGCAGCAGACGTTGGTCGAGCTTCTTGCCGGAGATCTCGTCGGGGCGGTCAAGCGCCTCAATGAGTAGGTATCGCAGGATGTCACCAGCGAGGAGGTGTGTGGGAATGAGTTCGCCACGGAAGTCGCGAGTCTTCGGTACATGGGTAGTGCCGTGGACGACTTTGGACCTATCCGAGTAGACCGCCTTCATGGTCTCGTACACCTTGTCGAGGTCGGTCGAACCAAGCGACCGACGGCGACCGTCGGCTGTGCGGGACGTCGCCAAGGCAACCCCGACTCGCTGCGCGAGCCGATGGGTGATCTCGTTGTTGTCGTCGCCGCCGACTAGCGCTTCTATTCCGATGCATGCGTCTAGCAGTCTGTCGAGCTCATCGGATCTGAGCATCGATTGTGTCAATCGTCGCGAGGCCAGCCGTACGCGAGGCGATGCCTGTGCCAGCGCGGACGCGACCGTCGGGAGCCCGTCGAGCCACCTCATTGGGAATGCCGGGATATCGGCAAGCCAGCCATAGTTGTCGAGAATCTCCGGGTAGCGTCGCATCGTCTTGACTAGCGATAGCTCTGGAAGTCCGCGACGATGCCAGCCGGAAGAGAAATCGCGCGGGACCAGGAAGACACTTGCGTATCCGACCACCTTCACACCGAGGATGCGCAACGATTCACAAGCCAGGTCCGCCTCGCTAAGGACATCGTCTAAGTCGAGGCTACGCCGCGAGATCATTGCTTCTAACGGACCTTGGTTATCCCGTTGGAACGTCCCGATCACTAGCGCGTGGGTCGCAGCACCGGTTATCGGGGACGGCACTGGGTCGAGCACATTCATCTGCCCTGCCATCGCGCGCGCGTGAAGCATGTCGTCGTCCATCCTCACCAAACGCGTTGACGCCGTGACCTCAATAGGGTCCACACCGTCAAGCGCTGTGAGCACCAAAGGAACGACGTAGTCAACTGAGAGGGTCGGAGCCAGCCAATAGCGCTCGATCTGGCAGTACAGGTCACGAAGGTCATCCTCCGCCGTCAGCCCGATCGTCATGGAGTGCGTCGCTATGTCGATCGGCAACGCACTCGCGAGGCTGCCGGCAAAGTACGTAACAGTGTCCGCAGCGACTCCATCCATGGCGGGCTTTAGACGCGGCGAGATAGTTGGATCCGCAAGCACGAAGGCGACAAAATTCCGAACACTCTCAAATGAGGTCGCATCGATCGGTCTGTGGCCCTTTCCGATGAGAGCTGCGTAGTCGATTCGACCGTCTTGTGGGCCAATCACTGGTGTGGAAACGGAGGGCCATCCGCGATTGGACCACGTCAGAGTGCCGTCGCTCAGTCGTGGCACCCACCCAGGATCGGCGAGGTAGTCCTCAATCGCTCGTATGACGTCCCGGATAGCCGGGAGTGCTAGTTTCCACATCTCGGGCCGCGACGGCTGGCTGGCCATCGCTGCAAGCGTGTTTTCGTTGGGATCGGTCACGACACAAGTCTGCCGGACGCCGATGAGATCTGCCGTCGGCGGCGGGATCCCCGCTGTAAGCCGGCTCCAACAGAACTCAGCGGGGACGGGTGCCGCGTCTCACGCGTCTGGAATCGGCGCGTCGTCCTTGGCCCACTCTGGTGACTCATCCTCGATCATCATGTCTCGCCACCGCCGGCCCCCCTGACGCGGAAAGTCTTCGGGAGGATCGTCACCATCGAATCGCCATTCCTGGTTGATGTCCTTCGTCCCTCCAACGGCGAAGACGTAGCCTGCAGGCGTCTGACGCCAGGCTCTCCATGTCCTGCGATCCTTGCTAACTCGAAACTGGATCTGGTGCTCGTCAGGCAACTTGGAGAGCAAGCTCAGTCGAAAGATGGCTTCCGCGTCGGACTCGTATCGACGGTGCTGGCTGAAGTACCCGGACTGCGTGTAGTAGACATCGATAAGTCCGTCCTTGGTCTCGTGAAATTCTCTGCGGTCGAGTTGAAGCCCTGCAGAATCGAGACCGACAACACCCGCGAAGCGCTCAAGGCGAGCCTTACGTGCACGTTCTGCGCGCCGGTTAACGCGGACAGCGCGACGGAATTCGCGCATGGCACGCCACGCGCCTCGGAAGGAGGTTTCTCTCGCCAGATCTCCGATCCAGTGAAGCTTGAATCGGGTCGCATAACGAAGACTTCCAAGGAAGCCCAGAACGATCGCAAGTTGGACGCGCCGAGGGACAGAACGATCCTCGCCTTGCCATCGCACGCGGAGCAGGGTCAACTCACAGGCCATGCGAAACCCCCAAATGTAGACAAACGGAATGAGGGCGATCGGCAGCCAAATCGACAGCGCGAAGGTGCGAGCCTCTTCGGTCCAGTCATACGACCCAAAGTTCCAATACACCTGAAGTGCGACGTAGATGGCGACCCCGAGAGTGATGGAGGCGACTATCGCGTTCAGGCACCCGGTCAGCTTCGCCGTGCTCGCTTGCCGTGCGCCGACAGTCACAAGCATTACGAGAATGAGGAGGAGCGATTGCAACAGAATTTCGGCCCACAGCGGGAACAATGCGAGGCTGAGGTAGACGACTAGCAGCGCCGAGATGCCTAGCACCTCCGTGGCTACTTTCCGCATGATCTGCTTTCCGCCGTCGAACTTGCCCGCGGCAAAGACGAGCGGCAGCCCGGCGAAGACAATGACGATGACCGTGTCCTTCGTCAGCTCGACCGACCACAGTCCGAGGCGGTACGCGCCATAGACGACTAGCGCGGACCTTCCCAAGCGATTCTCAAACAGCCGCCCGGCGCTGAAATCGTTGATTCGCCGGGTTCTCAAGGGCTCTGAGCGACGCGGACAGCGGAACCGAACCCCGGATAGGCAGGACTCGCGAGGTGCAGTCGCGAAGAGTTCGGTGAAGTCTCAAACACGGTTGACCTCTGAGCGGCGTGCGGCGCTGGTCGCCGACTACGAGGCGGGGATGCCAGTAAAGGCTATCGCTGCGAAGTATCGGGTGCATCGTGGAACGATCCCGGGATTGGTTTCGCGTGCTGGAGGTCGTCTCAGAACGCCTGGCTTGGATGACGATAGCCGTCGTCGAGCGGTTGCCCTTTACGAGGCGGGACTGACGTTGGCGGAAGTCGCCGAACGACTTGACGTTGACCCAAAGACAGTGCGCGTCGCCATCGTCGCTGACGGTGGCACTATTCGTCCGCGAGGACGCCACTTTACTCCGCCAGTTCGTGAAGCGAGTGAATGACTTCTCGGCAACTCAGTGCGGATGCGAGTGTTCGGCCTCCGCAATTGAAGGGCTTGGTCAGTCGAGCGGTTTCTTCGACGCTAGGAGGAGGAGCGTTGTTCGCTATCTTGATCGACGCGCAACGGTTCTGACGTCTCTCGCCGTCTACGAAAGGTGTGGACGTGAACCCCCGCCACGACAGTGATGTTCGATCGTCATGAACATGAGAAGCCTCGGCGATCTGCTTAGTTGACGGTGACAGGTATCGTGACGATCGGCTGAGCGAAGGTGGATACGCGGGCGAGTACCTGTATCTCCCATTCACCTGCGACGGGCATGTCCAGGTGGGCGGAGTATTCACCGGTTTCAGGGTCGAGTTCGGCTACGGACTGGAACGGTCCGAGGTCGTGCTCAGGTTGAGTGGTGCGAATGGTCACCTCGTCGGGGGCGACTGGTTTGCCGTCGTATTCGAGCGTGAAGGTGATCTTGTTGTCGCCGGTCAGTGCTGGTTCGAGTTCGCCCCTCAGCGATAGCCCTTGGGCGTCCGCGTCAATCGTGACGGTCTGAGCGGTGGCTGCCGTGATCTCGGTTGGTGTGTCGTGGTGGTCGTGTGTGGGGCTGAGGTTGGTGAGGAAGCCGGTCAGGAGCAGGACCGCGATGAGGAGTGCGGCTTCGTAGCTGAGGGTTCGGGTCAGGGTCTGCCATTGCATGCGTGCGGTCGGTCGTGACGCGATCCGTGGGAGGAGTCGGGTCCTGTTGTAGGCGGCGATCGCGATCACGGGGATGACGATCCCGATCTTGAGCAGGAGGGTGAGCCCGTAGCTGGTCGTGATCAGAGCGTCGACGCTTCCGACGATCATGACGCCCATGACAGTTCCGCTGACGGCGAGGATAACGACGCTCCAGACCGCGACGCCGGAGAACCTCTGCACGACCTTCGCGGCGAGAGCAGGTGAGGTGCATGCCTCCTGGGCGTTGGTCACGCGGGTTGCCGCGAGGAACAGGAGTAGGCCGAGGACTCCTCCGGTCCAGAAGGAGCCGGCGAGAAGGTGTCCGAGGTCGGCGGCGATGATCAGCGCCCGTGGTTCCATCAGTTGGGTATGTCCGACGAGCACCGGCGCGGCCAATGCGAGGAGCGGCAGCAGCACGGCGAGCAGGCGCATCCCCCTGTTCCCCAGCTGTCGTGTCGATAGCACTGTGGCTCCGACGAGTCCTGCGCATACGATGATGGCCGCAGCGACCGGTGCCCAGAAGACACCCGACCACCATGCAGTCGGATCGATCACCGCGGTCAGTGGGTTTCCGGTCACGTTGAGCGCTGACGTGGGAATGAGCAGCAGCGAGGCGGTCCCCGCTCCGATGCCGGTCAGTCGCAGGATGTTTCTGGACCGGCGATCGGACGGCGTGATGCTGCGCAGCACCATTCGCTCGAACAGGATCAGGCCGGCGAAGACCAGGAGCGAGAGGTATTGCAGTGCTGTCAGGGCGCTGACGGCGAACTGGGTATCTTGCGGGGTCGCGGTTTCCACGATGGGAGCCGTCGCGCTGTCCGCCTGGCCGTCTCCGATGGTGAAGGTGATCGCGCCGGAGATGGGGTGCCCGTCTGCTGAGACGACGCGGTAGCTCAGCGCATAGGCTCCGTCGGCGAGGTCGGCGGGGAGCACGGCGATGACGCTGGTGTTGTTGACGTGCGCGTCGAGTGTGAGGGGGTCTTCATCGCCGGGAAACAGGCGGATGCTGCCGTCGATGAGCTGTACGGGCTCGTTGAACGTCAGCACCGCCTCCGCGGGAGCCTCATCGAGCACGGCACCGTTCTCCGGTGTCGTGGACAGCAGCTCGGCATGCGCGGACGCCGCCTGTGCTCCCGTGAGCGCCAGCAACCAGCCGAGCAGGAGGGCTGCCAGCGCACGGAGGACCAGGGCGGAGCCGCGTCGCGGTGCGCGTTTCCCGGCGATGAGAGTGCTCACGCCTTCTTGCGTCCCCTCAGCAGGGCGATCACCGCGACGATCAGGCCGAGGGCCCCGACGGCGAGCGAGGTGACCACGAGCGGCGTCTGATCTGCAGGAGCTGCCGCGGATGCCGAATCCTCGTCGTGCGCATCGACGGTGTCCTCGGTGCTGTCGCCGTGCCCGTGCGATCCAGCGTCGCTGGCTGCGACGACGTCGACGCTCGGGGCTGGTGCATCAAGCTCGTGGCCGTCCTGCCCTTCCTCCGGGATCTGCACCCAGGCGGTCTCACCCTGCTCGCACGTCTGCACAGTCGGGAAGTACAGAGTGGTATCTGCGGCGTCCTCCGGGATCTGCAGCGAGAGCTCGAACGCGTCCCGCTGCCCATCGGGCAGGGGCGTCGAGGCCGTGTAGACGACCTGCGCGACCCGTTCGGTGACCTCGTTGCCGTGACTGTCAGTGATGGGGGTGTCGAGCTCTTCCATCACCTTTTCGACGGAGTAGAGACTGTTGCGGGTGGGGGTGACGGCGTTGATGCCCTCGGGGATCTGGATCGCTACCTCCGTCGTCGCAGACCCATCGCATCCATGCGGCACCCCGAAGGTGAGGATCGAGTACGATCCGGCCTCGACCGGGCCTTCGGCAATGCTGACGTGTGCGTTCGCGGCGACCGCACCGCCGAGAACCAGCGCGGCAGTAGCCGCGAGGGCTCCGGTTCCGATCAGAAGGGGCCTCTTGCTGCGTCGTGTACTCATGGTGTCTCTCTTTCTTGTTGACCCGCCGACAGCGCCGGCGGACTGATGGTGGTGGTCAAAGGGTGTTCAGCCGGTGATCATCGGCCAGCACATCGCTGCCATGCCGAAGCTCATCAGCGCCCCGGAGGCGACATCCCCGGTATGTCCGAGCCAGGTGGTACGCCCGCGCAGGCAGCGGACGAGCTCGACGAGGAAGACGACCCCGGACGTCGTCAGCGCCGCGGTGACGGCAACCCCGGTCAGGGCCGCCCACGGCTCGAGCCCTCCATGGTGATGGTCATGCGTCGCACCGTCGGTTCCGGAGGGCATCGCGAGGAGCATCCAGACCATCGCGAGCATCATGACCGCGTGTGCCACCTGATGCCACACGCTGTGTCCGCCAACGGCAGCCCGCGTGATGCGACGCCGCGCCTGGAGGAGCACCACCGCAGCGAACCAGGCCGTGCCGGCCGAGAAGAAGAGCGTCTGCGGGAGTGACGGCAGTACGGTCCACCACGGCCAGCACATGGCGATCATCACGAGGCTCATCACCAGGTGCAAAGCGTTGCCCACGATGAGCAACGGCTTGCGGTCTGTGAAGAGTCGCAGTGTGGCGTACGCGGCGGTCGCGGTGAAGGCGAGTGTCAGCGTCCATTGGAGCACCGGGTCAGACAGCATGCCACACACCTTATCTCTACAACATGTAGTAGATACACTAGCGGGGTGGCGATCGCGAGGTCAAAACGCCTGCGCACAGCGCCTCCCCGGGTGAGCCGGTCCAGGCTCCCGCGAGGGCGCTACCGCCTGCGCAATCGCCCGCGCAGGCGTTCGACGCCTTTGCGTACCCCCCGAAAGGCGACGGAGTCCCATTCGTCGCGCAGGGTGGGATCTGAGAGCTGTGGGGGCCGTGGTGGTGCGGTGAGGGCGATCCAGAGCACGAGGAGGTAGAGCATCGCAGCAAGGGACAGCGGTAGGAAGAACTCCATCGGGATATCTGTCTCCTGCCGTTCTCCTACCGGGTGCTGCGCACGCGCTGGATGCGGAGGCTGTTGTAGACGACGAGCACAGAGGACAGGGACATCGCGGCGGCGGCGATGAGAGGGTTCAGGAACCCGGCTGCAGCGATGGGGATGGCGGCGATGTTGTATCCGAAGGCCCAGCCGAGGTTGGTGCGGATGGTGCGGAGGGTCTTGCGGGAGATCGCGATCGCATCGGGTATGACGTGGAGGTCGTCGCGGACGAGGATGATGTCCGCGGCTTTGAGGGCGATGTCGGTGCCGGACACGAGCGCGAGCCCGAGGTCGGCGGTGGCGAGGGCGATGGCGTCGTTGATGCCGTCGCCGACCATCGCGACCTTCTCTCCGGCTGCTTGGAGTTCGCGGACGACGTCAGCCTTCTGGGCAGGGGCGACACCGGCGTGGAAGCGTTCGATGCCGAGTTCGGCCGCGATGCGAGCACCGGCAGCAGGGCTGTCGCCGGTGAGGAGCACGGTGGTGAGGTTCTGGGCGTGCAGCGCTGTGATGGCGTCCGCAGCTCCAGGCTTGAT
Source organism: Candidatus Nanopelagicales bacterium (assembly GCA_028687755.1). NCBI lineage: Bacteria > Bacillati > Actinomycetota > Actinomycetes > Candidatus Nanopelagicales > Candidatus Nanopelagicales bacterium. The sequence continues at coordinate 45,729 of JAQTZL010000005.1, read as the reverse complement.
GGTGTCGGCAAGGGCAAGCAGCCCGATCAGCTGCCCGTCGCGAGCGACCAGTGCGACGGTGTGCCCGTGCTCGTGGGCATCCGAGAGAGCGGCGACCGCCGGGGTGAGGTCGACGCCGTGCTCGCGGAGCAGGTCGGCGTTCCCGACGAGGAGGGTGCTCCCTGTGATGCGGGCGGTAGCACCGAGACCGGGGAGGGCGGTGAAGTCCTCCAACGGGTGAAGGTCAGTAACGTGGGCGCGGGCGGCGTCCTGGATGGCGTGGGCGATCGCATGCTCGGAACCCTGCTCGACGGACGCGGCCAAACGCCACAGCTCATGATCGGCGATTCCAAACGGGGTCGCGGTTTCGACGGTCATGCGTCCGGTGGTGAGGGTTCCGGTCTTATCGAGAACGACGGTGGTGATGGTGCCAGAGGCTTCGAGGGCGTCGTGGCCTTTGATCAGGATGCCGAGGGTCGCTGCCCGCCCGATCCCGACCATGAGCGCAGTCGGCGTCGCGAGCCCGAGTGCACAGGGGCAGGCGATGATGAGGACGCTGATCCCGATGCCGAACGCCTGCGCAAACGGAGTGCCAGTAAGAGTCCACGCGATGGTGACGATGATCGCAAGCGCGATGACGGCGGGGACGAACCAAGTGACGATCCGGTCGACGAGGTTCTGCACGCGCGCTTTGCGCGCCTGGGCCTGCTCGGTGAGCGCAGCCATCTGAGAGAGCTGGGTGTTGGCGCCGACCGAAGTCGTGGTCACTTCCAGGCGCCCGTCAGTGCTGATGGTCCCGCCGGTCACTAAGGCTCCGGGGCCGACCGGCACAGGCACGGGTTCCCCGGTCATCATGCTCGCATCCACCGCAGCGGCCCCCGCGTGGACGGTGCCATCAGCGGGGATCGTCTCTCCCGGGAGGACGACGAACGTATCGCCGACGCGGAGTGCGGTGGCCGGCTCGATCGTCTCGACGCCGTCGCGGACGACCCGAACGTGGGTGGCGGCGAGGGCGTTCAGAGCGCCGAGGACATCACCGGCCTTACGGCGTGAACGGGTTTCGAAGTACCGGCCCGCGAGCTGGAAGGTCGTCATCCCGGCGGCGACGTCGAGATAGATGGAGTCCGCACCTGCGGGGGTGACGCCGAAGCCGAGCCAGTAGCCGGCGGCTTCCGTGGTGCCGAACCCGAGCAGCAGGGTCAGGATCGCCCACCCGAATGAGGCGGCGATGCCGAGCGAGACGAGCGTGTCCATGCTGACCGCACCGTGACGGAGGTTGCGGAGCGTCGCCCGGTGGAACGGCCACGCCGCCCATGTCACGATCGGCAGCGCCATCAGCACACACACCCATTCCCAACCGGGGAACCTCCATCCGGGGACGAGGGCCAGGACGATCGTGATGTCCATGAGCGGGACGGTGAGCAGCGCGGACACAGCCAGGCGCCTCCGGAGCGACGAGATCCGTACCTCAGTGGCGCGCGTCGACCAGGCGTCGTCGCTGCCATCGCGCAGGTGCGCGCCGTATCCGGCGTTCTCGACCTGCCGGATGGCCGTCTCGACATCGTTGTCGGGAAGGCCGGTGATGATGGCGCGTTCGGTGGCGTAGTTGACGCTCGCTGTCACCCCGTCGAGCTTGCCCAGTGCGCGCTCGACGCGTCCCGCGCAGGCCGCGCAGGTCATCCCGGAGATGTCGAGCTCCACCGGAGCGAGGACCACAGGTGTGGTGGTGTCTGTCGTCGTCATGAGTGGGTGTCCTCTCGGACGGTCGGTCGGGGGCCGAGGCGGGTCGCGTCGCGATCGGTGAGGCGTTGGAGCATCTGGTTGTAGGCGTCGTACTCGTCATCGCGGCCGGTGTCGAAGTGCCGGTCCTTACGGCGGGCGTCCCTGGCGTCTTGCCTGCTCCATTGGATGCCAAGTGCGACGATGACGATCATCAGCGGGATCTCCCCACCCGCCCAGGCGACACCGCCACCGAGATACTGCTGAGCCTGCAGGTCGGCCCAGGGCAGGTCGAGGTAGCGGTAGAAGGTCTCGGCGATGATGTTAGGGCTGGTCATCAGGATCACCCCGAAGAACGCGTGAAACGGCATCGCCGCCAGCACGTACCCGAGTTTGCCGATGTGCGGCAGGGGGCGTGGTGGCCGGTCGACGCCGATGATGAGGCTGTAGTAGAGGTAGCCGACGATGAGGAAGTGCAGGTTCATGAGCTGGTGCGCCCAGTGGAACCGCATGTAGTCGCCGAAGATGCCGGTGAGATAGAGGCCGTAGTAGGAGCCGATGAAGACCACGAACACGATCAGCGGGTTGTAGAGGAACTGCAGCACCCGCCAGTGCAGCACCCACGTGATCCAGTCGTGCAGGCCCGCGGGCTTGGTTCGGTCCGAGCGGGATGCCCGCAGCAGCAACGTGACTACGCCGCCGAGGACGAGAAGCCCGGGGGCGAGCATATTCAGCGACATGTGCACGATCATGTGCACCCCGAAATCCGGGGCGGAGTACTTCCCGAACCCGGAACTCGTCGCGACGATCACCACGGTCCACCCGCCGATCCACGCGGCTGTCCGCCCGAGAGGCCACCGGTCACCCCGCCTGTGCAGCGTGCGCACGGCGACCAAGTAGACGATGATCGCCGCTGCGGCGATACCCAGGAACAGCAGGTTCGGTCGCCACTGCCCGAACAACACATCCAGCGTCGGAGCGTCGGGGACCTCGAAGCCCATGAAGACCTGCTCGATGCTCGTCGGCACGAAATACTGCGGCGGCGGCTGCCGTGTCATCGCCACGCCCACACCTGTCCACCCCGCCACCGCCACGGCCGCTAGGGAGAGGAGTCCGGTGATGTGCCCCGCCCGCAGCCGTCCCCGTCGCGCGAGGGTCGCGACGGTAACGAACGCCACCGCGATCGCAACCAGGCAGGCGAAGCCGGCGAGGATCAGCCACCCGGTCAGCGAGGCGGTGATGCTGCCGCCGGCGAGCTTGAACACGGCGATGACCACATCGGAGACGATGACGACGGGGAGTGCGACGGCTCCGATCCGGAACAGTCGCCGCAAGGTCAGCGGCGAGACAAGCCGCCCGGAGACCACGCGCACGACGGCAACCACGACCGCTCCGAAGAACGCGTTCACGGCGACGGTCTGGAAAATCGCGGCGTCGCTGCCGAAGTCGTGGTCCGGTCCCACGAGGACTTGCCCGGTGACAACAGGTGCGAGCACCGCGATTCCGGTCGCCCACAACGGGATCAGCAAACCCGTCCACCGTTCTGCGAAGAAGGAGACGAAGAAGACGATCAACGCCGCCAGGAAACTGATCGTCCACGCCTTCGGCGCATAACTCGCCTCCCACAGATACGGCAACGCCCCGGGAGTAGCCAGTCGCTCCAACGGAGTGCCGTTGGAGTCGAGCGCTTCGAAGACCACCAACGCACCCGCGCAGGTTGCCCACACACCGGAGGCGACGCGCAGCACCGAGATCTCGAAACCATCCTCGAGATACCGCGCTTTACGGGCTGGAGCGTCTCGCAGAAACAGCACATGCACCAGAGCCCCACTGGTGACCAGGGTTCCGAGCTGGGCACCGGAAAGCAGGATCGTGGTGACCACGGCGACATCGACACCGGGATACCCGACATGCAATCGGTCGTACGGTTCTTCCCCGAGCATGACCGCCACAACGACCGGGAAGACGACGAGGGCGAGGGCGGCCCCGCCGATCAGGAGCGCGGCCACCGCGCTCCTGGGCCTGCGGATTCGAGGATCCGAGATGGGCACGAGTGCCGCAGCGGGGCTGGCGGTGATGGCGTCAGGCATTCGTGGTCGTGGGCCAGGACCGCACCGTGTAGCCGGCGTCCTCGACTGCCGACTCCACCGCATTCAGATCAACGGGCGTTTCGTGGCCCAGGTTGACACGACCGGAGGCGGCATCGACCTGGACATCGATGATGCCGGGAAGGGCGGAGAGCTCCGCAGTGACGGCACGCTCGCAGTGCTCGCAGGTCATCCCGTTCACCCAGAACTCGAACTCGGCCATGACCACTCCTCTTGACGCCGGACCACTCCCTTAACTCTACATCGTGTCGTAGATCCGGGTGGCTGGCAGAGACCAGGTCAGGCGCGCACGAGGGTTGCGCGTCGCTGGCTGCGCGGTTTCTTCCAGCGGCGAAGGGTGAGACGATCGGCGCGAAGCTCCAGGCCAGGATCGGCTGTCGTGCGCCCCATAGTCGCGAGCGCGTTCGCGAGGTGGACGGCACCGGCGCGGCGAGCGGCGGCATCGTCCGCGATGAGTTCAATGAGCAGCAGCGTGGCCCTCTTTAGGGCGCGCCCGCCCGCGAACTGCCGGGGGAGGCAGAGGGCGTTGACCTCGGCGATCCGCACGGCCCACCCGTGATATTGACGTAGATGAGCACGCTCATGCTCGATCACAGCGCGAAGCTCGGGAGAGCTCAGAAGGTCTCTGAGTGCCGTGGAGAGAAAGATCTCAGGCTCATGGGAAGGAACGGCACATGCGACCGGCTCGTCGGAGTTGAACCAGACCAGGGTCGCACCATCCGAGTCCTCGCGGGAGACCGCGACCGGCGCGAAGCGACCGACCGCTTCCCGCCACGAGTCGGCGAGCGGCTCCGCGGACGCGGAGACGAAGGCGATCACCGCGGCGATCACCCCGAGACTCAACCAGCCGGCGAGCGTCAGTACCAAAGCTTCGCCCGAACTCGCCGGACTCACCCCGCCGACTGCGCACATCAGCGCGGTGGCGGCGGAGGCCACGGCGAATCCGATCCCGGCGAAGAAGGCGCAGAACCAGAGTGTCAGCGCGATACGCGGATGCCGCACCTGCCACCGTCCCGCAGTCAGGACGAGAGGCGCGAGTAGCAGAACTAGCACTGCTGCGACGAGGAGGGAGGCCGTGGCGATCAACGTCTCACCTGCGCTTGCGCGAGGTTTTGCCAGTGAGCGCGCTACGGAGCAGATCGAGATCCTCTTCGGCAAGGTTTCCGGCGAACCGCAATAGCGCAGCCTGCCGATCGCCAGCACCGTCCAAGGCGGTCATCATCGAGCGACCGACATGCTCGTCCCCGCTTCGTGCCGCATGGAAGCGAACCTTCCGGGGCGAGTCACCGGAACGGACGACATCGCCCTTCTTCTGCAACCGTTCAAGGGCCGTCATCAACGTCGTATACGCAGGAACGTGCCCAGTGAACACGGCCTGGATGTCACGGGCGCTCAACGGTTCGGATGCCCCCCAAAGGATGCGCATGACCTCGCCTTCAAGCTCACCTCGTTCGCGCGTGCGCTCGCCCGCCATCTGGCACCTCCGTGTTCGGCCTGCCTAGCCTCAACTCTACATCCTGTCGTAGAAACCCGTCTCGTCCATGCGTCTCGGTGGACTTCGTACTGGACGTCAGTTCGCTCGCATTCTCCCCGGTCTCCTGCGGTCATGGTGGCATCTTTTCCATTGAAGGCTAAACGGATATTGCTGGGCTATGTGTCCCCGACCATTCCCTCGGCGAGCCGACAGACGCGAAGGTGTGCCGATACTCGCTCGGCGAGGTCCCTGTTGCTCGGCGGAAGTGCTGCCGGAAGTTCGCCGGTGTCCCCAGTCCGCAGACCCGGCTGACGTCGTCGATGCTCACATCAGTCGTCTCTAGAAGTTTGCGCGCATGGTCGATGCGCGCGGCATTCAGCCATTTGATCGGTGAAACGCCGTTCTCTGCGGCGAAGCGGCGTTCGAATGTGCGCACGGGCACCCCCGCGTGCGAGGCGAAGTCCTTGACGGTGAGCGGTTGATCGAGGTGCGCGAGCGCCCAGTCCTGGGTCGCCCCAACCCCGCCGGCTGATCGCGGTGGGCCGTCTGGGCGGCGGATGAACTGTGCCTGGCCGCCATCTCTGTGGGGTGAGGCGACTATCGTGCTGGCGATCTCATTGGCGACGGCCGCTCCACGGTCATCGCGGAGCAGATGGAGGCAGAGGTCAATCCCGCTGACAACGCCTGCCGAAGTGATGATGTTGCCTTCATCGATGTAGAGGGGGTCGGATCGACATGAACGGCAGGGTACATCCGGGCGAGATCTGCCGCGAACTGCCAGTGGGTCGTGGCTCGGCGTCCGTCAAGCAGTCCCGCGGCGGCGAGCACAAACGCGCCGGTGCAGATCGATGCGATACGCGCTCCGCTGTCGTGCGCACTCTTCATTTTCGCGAGGACATCGCGCGAGGGGGTGTCGAGAAAGCCGCGAAAGGCCGTGACGATGACTGTGTCTGCGGTCGCCAGAGCGTCCAGCCCGTGCTGCACCGTCACCGACCATCCGTGATCGGTTTCGACTGGCCCTGGCGTCTCGGCGCACAGCATGAGTTCATACCCGAGGGCGGGTGCGCCGAAGACTAGGAACGGCATGCTGACTTCCACCGGAAGCGCATGCTCCATCACGAGCACTGCGATGCGGTGCGGCTTCTTCTGCTTGGAAAGCATCGAGGCATGGCTCATGTCGTAAATCTATCGCAACACGGCATTTATGCCACTTGTCCCAGCGCGAGGCTTGAGGCAATGATGGATTATCTCTACATCATGTGGAGATCATCTCGTATGTGGACACAGCAGCAAGGAACTCATGACCCTCAACCGAAAGGCAGCCACCGGTGTGGTTGCCGCCGCTACTATCTTCGTACTCGCCGGGTGTACACCTCCTGAAGCCCCGCAGCCCAGCGGAACACCGTCATCCGAAGCGCAGGGCTACCCCATCTCGGTCGAGAACTGCGATCGCACACTGAGCTTCGACTCGGCTCCCGAAAAGGTGCTGAGCCTGTGGCAGGCGCCGACCGAGATGATGCTCGCGCTGGGACTGGGAGACCGGGTGGTGGCTCGCGCAGGCGACTACGCGACGTATCCCGAGTCCGTGGCGCCGGAGGTGGAGGACATCCCGTCGATCGGGTCGGCGATGGGATGGCCCGACAAGGAAACCGTGCTCAGCTATGACGCGGATCTCGTGCTCGGCCAATCCTTGGTCGGCTATGCCTTCGATACGTCGATGGGATATGCCTCAGTCGAACAGCTGGAGCAGAGTGGCGCGCAAGTCTACGGGGCGAACGTCTGTGATGCCGATTCTGGCGGCGCTGTGGATATGACGCTGGATACCCCGCTCGACGCGCTCCGCGACCTCGGGACGATCTTCGGGGCGAGCGATCGCGCCGAGGAACTCATCAGCTCCCTTGAGGAACAGCGTCAGGCGGTGATCGACGCGGTGGCCGGGCAGGAAGAGGTCACAGTCGCGTTTTACAACGGAGGTGAGGGACCGCTTATCGTCCTGGCCGGTGGCATCTACGACGATGCGATCGCCACAGCCGGCGGCACAAATGTCTTTCCTCGGGACGCGGTCTACGTCAGCAAAGAAGAGTTCGCCGCATCTCAGCCAGACGTGATCCTGGTCGGGACGTTCGAGGGCCAGGACTACGAGACCCTGAGCGCCTTCCTGCGGCAGACCTTCCCCGAACTCACTGCCGTTCAGGAGGACCGGCTCGTTGAGATCCCGGTCGCCGACACGGACGCCTCGATCTCTGTGATGCGAGGGCTCACGCAGATCGCGAACGGGCTGCACGGTCTGGACCTGCCGGTCCCCGCTTCGTGACCCGCGCTGACATCGTGGTGCGCGGACGTCGTCGGCGTCCGCGCACCACGATCCTCGTGCTTGCCGTCGCGGCGGTCGTTGCGGTGGTTCTGTCTGTCGCGGTCGGGTCGGTTCCGATCCATCCCGGCGTCGTCGTCGGTGTGGTCGCGGATCACCTCATTCCCTGGGATACCGGAACTTCGTTCACCGCGACCCAGGCGCAGATCGTGTGGGAGTTCCGGCTGCCGCGCGCACTACTCGGCTTCCTCGTCGGGGCTGCGCTGGCCGTTGCGGGCGCGGTCCTCCAAGCGGTCGTACGCAACCCGCTCGCCGACCCGTTCGTGTTCGGGGTGTCCTCCGGCGCGTCGGTCGCCGCTGTTGCGATGCTTACCCTCGCGACCGGGTCACTGGCCACAGTCTCGGTGCCGGTTGCCGCGTTCTTCGGCGCGCTCCTCACGACGCTCCTCGTTTTCCTGCTGGCGCAGCGCCGGGGACGGGTAACCCTGAACCGGCTCGTGCTGGCAGGAGTTGCAATGTCTTACCTGCTGAGTTCGGTCACAAGTTACCTCGTTCTCCGGGCGAGCACCCCCGGCGGCGGTGTGAGTGAGGTGCTGTCGTGGCTTGCGGGGAGCCTCGCCGCAGCGGACTGGGGCGACCTCGGCCTCCCCGCAGGGGTGTTAGTGGTGGCGACCGTACTATTGGTGCTGCTTTCCCGGATTCTCAACGCATTCCTGACGGGCGACGAGACCGCGGTGAGTCTGGGGGTGGACGTGGGGCGTGGGCGCCTCGTGTTCTTCGTCATCACCTCGCTCTTGGTTGGTGTTGCTGTCGCGGTCAGCGGTGCGATCGGTTTCGTCGGTCTGATCATTCCCCACGCGATGCGCTTCATCGTGGGCACCGACCATCGCTGGGTGCTGCCGGCTTCGGCGCTCGCCGGTGGGTTGCTGCTCGTCGTTGTCGACATCGCCGCACGGCTCCTCCTGGCGCCGACGGAGTTGCCCGTCGGTCTGCTGACGGCGGCGGTTGGCGCACCCTTCTTCCTCTGGCTGATGCGCAGATTGGGACGGGTGGAAACATGAACTCAGAAACCAGCACCGCCACGGTGCCGTTGCATGTCGAGGCGGTGAGCGTCGATATCGCCGGGCGCCGCATCCTCCACGAAGCATCGCTCAGCGCGGACGGCGATGTGCTCGGGCTGGTCGGCCCGAACGGCAGCGGAAAATCCACGCTGCTGCGCACCGTCTACCGAATGCTGCACCCCGCATCGGGACGCGTCACGGCGGGTGGCCGCGATGTCTGGGTCATTCCGGCGCGCGAGGCCGCACGGATCACCGCAGCTCTGGTGCAGGACGCGCCCAGCGATCTCGAACTGACCGTGGCAGAGTGCGTCGCTACGGGGCGCGTGCCGCACGGCCGTCTGCTCGGCGCAGAGACCGCAGCCGATCGTGCGGCCGTGCAGAACGCAATGATGGCTGTCGGAATCGAAGCCTATGCGGACCGTGATGTCGCCACGCTCTCCGGCGGTGAACGTCAGCGCGTTCAACTCGCCCGCGCACTCGCCCAAGAGCCGAGCATCCTCGTGCTCGATGAGCCAACGAATCACCTCGATGTCCAACACCAGCTCGAACTGCTCTCACTCGTCCGTCGGCTCGGGCGCACCACACTGGTGACCCTGCACGACCTCAACTTGGCCGCCGCATACTGCGACCGAATCGTGGTCATAGATCACGGAACGGTCATCGCCGCAGGCACACCCGAACACGTGCTTACCCCAACACTCCTGCTCGACGTCTTCGGCGTGCACGCCGCCGTCCTCAGCAACCCACTGACCGGCCGGCTCCAACTGGCATTCACCGAAAGGAAAAACCTTTGACCACTCACGATGCTCAACATGAAGCCACCGAAGCACACCTCCACGAGATGCGAGACACGTTATCGGGCACCGCGGACGGCGCGATCCGTGACCCTGACGCACAAGCGGCCTGGGACCGCTCCGTCGCAGCCCACCACGCCCTCGCCGCGCTGCCTGGCGTGACAACCGATGCGAGCGAGGACATCGTCATCGTTCTCCACCCCGACTTCGACACCCTCGACGTACTCGGCCCGCACTACTTCCTCTCATCGATGATGGGCGCGAGGATCCACTTCGCCACTACCGGGGAGCTCACCAAGCCAGTTCGCAGCGCTAGCGGCATCCCTCTGCAACCCACGACCACACTTGTCGACGCCCCGGAGAACCCGACCGTTCTCCTTGTGCCCGGTGGCGACACGAGTGTGCTCCTCAAGGACTCCGCGGCCATCACCGCAATCCGTGAACTCGGCGCGCGGTCAAATCTCGTGGCGAGCGTGTGCACCGGCGCGATCGCGCTCGGGGCAGCCGGGATTCTCGACGGCCGACGTGCGACCTCTCACTGGTCCGTGCGACATCTGCTTCCGGGGTACGGGGCCACGGCCATGGACGATCGTGTCGTCACCGACGGCAACGTCCTCACCGCTGCCGGAGTCACCGCGGGCATGGACCTCGCGCTCACCATCGTCGGGCGCCTACGGGGGCCAGATTACGCCCGATTCCTCGAACTTGGAGCAGAGTACGCCCCCCAGCCTCCGTACGGAGCAGGAACACCGCAGGCCGCGGGCCCTACTCTCACTGCACTCGCTCGTGACTTCTTTGCCCCGGTCGAGCAGTCACTTCGATCACGCCGGACGCATCTGGGGGAACTATGACCGGCCCTACATCACGACGCAGCAGATTCGGGCAGCAGGCCCACTGGCGAAGCGCCGGCGCTGTTCGAATGTCGTCCCTATCTACCGCTCGCCCCTGGCGACGAAGTGACCATCACGCTCGCGCTTGTCAGCGGACATCGCTTCCTCATCCTTGCCGAACCGCCGGATCAAGCTTACGGGTCGCTGACATCGTGGGAACTGCGCACCGGCTGCACTCCTTCCATCGTGCATCAAGACACTCGTTAGCTTTCGCCTGCGTGTAGCCCTGGTCGCTCTCACCTCAGATGAACCTTGACCGATTCCGTCCCTGCACCCCAGCGCCGCACCACGCCTCTGTTCTCGCCACTGGTCGCCCAGACTCGGTCTCACCACAGTCCGATTGACCCGGTCGCGTTTGACTGCGTGAAAGTGATCGTCGTTCGCAGTGGCAGCTCCCTGCTGCTCAGTGAGTTCGGCGCGCGGCATGTGAAGATCGGCGATGTCGTTCTCCTCGCTGCCCACACACTCTGCGGTGCAGAACCGGAAGGCAGCGTTATGACGACCACGATCTACCTCGACCGTGACTATGTGATCGATCAGGTCTTCTGGCAATTCGCTGCGCAGTTCTGCGACCGTCACAACGCCCGCGACTTCTTCGATGCCCATTACTCGACACCCGCGCAGATTGTCCGGATCGGCGAGGATCGGGCCGGGATGATCATGCCGTGGCTGGATGAGCTCGTTTCCCTCAGCGTGGACGGGCCGCAGCCTGAACGGTTCCTCCGGGCACAAGCGCTGCTCTTCTCGGTGCTCGATGTCGTCGTGCCATTCATGACGACGCCCGTCAGCAAAGCCAGTGCTGGTCGACGCGGCACTATGGTCCCCGCTGCGCCGCGACATCGTCAGTTCTCGCCGCTTCGCGTCGAAGCCCGACACGTCGCGCAGCTCATACGAGGCGATCCGGCGCGCCAATGGACCGTGCCGGAGCTGGCGGGGGCCGTTCACCTGTCGCCGTCACAGTTGAGGCGTGTGTTCGTGGTGGCGTTCGGGAAGGCACCCATCGCGTATCTGACGATGGTGCGCACTGAACGGATGGCGCATCTGCTGCGCTCGACCGTGTTTCCGGTCAAGCAGATCGCCGCAGAGGTGGGGTGGGCGGATGCTGACTTCGCGGCCCGCCAGTTCCGTCGGGGCCTTGGGGTAACGCCAACGGCTTACAGGCAGTTCGTGTGTGCGCCCGATTCGGATGACACGGCGTAGCCGCGTCCTGATCCAGCAGTGGTTGATCGGACCGCTTGCTTGACCGGCTCGGTGGATGCTCGTCGTTCGGCGTGAGCGGCCACGGCCTCGCGCACGCGGATCCGGGCGAGCAGGATCAGGCTGATGGGTCCCATGAAGATGAACTTCATCGTGTTCCACAGACACAGGAGAACCAGGAGGTTGAGCCATCCGGGTCCGCCGTCTGCGATGAGGGTGGTGAAGGTGCTCGCGGCCAGGAGGTAGGGCACGGCAAGGAGCATCGCGGGTACGCCCCATTTGAGTCCTCGGCGGGTGCGGATGGCGTCGAGGAGGATGTTGGTGGGCATGTAGCGGCGCAGGAATGCGCGGGTGTTGACGCTGAGGGTCCAGAGCTGGCGGATCATGACGGGGGTTCCTCTCACAGGCACGACGGATCGTCGAAGGCGGTGCGTGTGTGAGTGGCCTTGCGGCCTGCCCCGAGGAGCGTCATATCAAGGAGAAATCCGCCTCGCCCCAGGATATGACGCACCAGCGACTTTCGGAAGGGCGACCGGTCACAGGCCCCGGCGCGTCCCTTCGCGCCGCACCGTCCGCGAAAGGTCATCGCTGCCATCGACGCCCGCGAGGTCTCGGAGCCTCGCGAGAGCGGCTTTCGCTCGTGCCGCGTCGATCTTCTGCGCATCGGTATCGGGCGCTGGGCCGAGCGGCGTGCGTGTGGTGATGCCGTAGCGATCGCGGTACGCGGCGACGGTTCGTGCTTGCCGTTTCCACGCTGCCGCAGCCCTCGTCTCTGCCGGTGTGTCTCCGAGCGCGAGCACCCATTCCTGCTGTTCGGCAATGGCTTGGTCGAGGATGGCTTCGGTACGCTGCTGGATCAACTCGCGCCGCTCCGTCAGTGCCCTCCGCATCGCCGCGGACATGGGCCCGGTTGCTTCGGGGATGAGGCCGGCGATCAGACGGGGTGCCTTGCGGGTACGACCAGAACCAGCCGGCCTCTCAGTGGCGCGGGCGAGACGGTGGTGCAGGACGGAGGCGATGTCATCGGCGCCTCCGAAGCCGCGGGCCGCGACCAGCCGCGGCATGAGGGCGTCGACGTTGTGGTGGTTCGCCTCCGCCCGCCGAAGCTCTGCGGTGAGGGCGCCGAATGCGTCGGAGCGGATCGTGTCTTCTGCTTCGTCCGGGGCGAGACCGGATTCGCGGATGAGGGTGGCGAAACGGTCGTGTTGGGCGGCTTGCGCGATCGTCTCATACTCGGCCACGAGCTGCCCCACCGACCCCCAGGCTTCGTGTTCGGCGGTGATCGTCTCGTGCGCGGAAAGCTCGGCACCGACGTGCTGCAGCACCCCGTAAAGAACACTCCGTGCGGTCACATCAGGATCATCCGCCGGGTGCGGAGTGGTGTGGTTGTCGTCGGGGCGGTCGGTGGCGACGTAGACGAGGTTCGCGTGCCGGCCGCGAGTCATCGCGACATACAGGTTCTCCCGCGTCGTAGACGGATCAACGAGCACATGAGAGGTGTCCATGGTGATGCCTTGCGCCCTATGCGCCGTCACTGCATAACCCAGATCAACATGATCGGAGACATAGTCAGCGGGGAGGATCACGGTGCCGCGACTGTTCGCGCGGCGGGCGGTGAGTGATCCGTCGTCGCGAACGTCGGTTACTGTCCAACGGTCCCCGTTGCGCACCCACCCTCGCGGAGTGTGGAGTCGGCGGTCGTTCTTCCTCGTGATGATCGTGTCGCCGACCCCGGCACGGGCGTCGCCTTGGAGGGCGACTTCACGGCCGGCGTTCACGGTCCCGTCGAGGATGAGGTCGGCGCGGGCGCGCTGGTTCAGTGCGTGGACGGATTCGTTCGAGTCCGCGATCAACACCGTCGAAACCCCGGCAAGGGTATCGGTGCGCCAGGCAGTGTAGGCAGCGTCGATCATCGCTTCGGTGTTCCCGCCGGTGATGCGACCGTGAGCTGCGTAGGCGTCGATGGCTTCGGGGCGGCCGTGGCGAAGGTCGAGGGAGGCGGTCTTCTCCCACTCGTTGACGAATCGGTGCACGTCGACCAGTTCGGGAGCGTCGTCGCGGTCATGGACGAGGAGGGAGAACGCACCGCCGGCTGCGACGGATTGCAGCTGCGCCCAGTCACCCACCAACAACACCTTCGCACCCACCTCCACCGCGTGCGCAGTGACGCGATCCAGCGAAAGGATGCCGGCGAGGGAGGCTTCGTCCACGATCACGAGCTGCCCCTTACGGAATGACGCGCCGGTGTTCTGGTGGTCTTGCCACCATTTCGCGGTGTTCTCCGTCCGGATACCGAGATCATCGGCAAGGACCTGCGCGGCCACCGCTGACGGTGCCAGCCCGACGACGCTGCCGCGCCCGTGCTCCCGCTCCCACGCCGTGCGCAGGGCGCGCATCGCCGTTGTCTTTCCCGCCCCGGCCGGGCCGACCAACACATCGACTGCACGGCCTGATGTCGCAACGGCGGCGAGGGCTGCGGCTTGGTCGTCGGCGAGGAGTCGGCCGTCGCGATCCGGGCGGCGAGCGACCTTCTCGACCACCTCGACAGGCACAGTGGGCGAGGTCATGGTGCGAGCGCGCTCGAGAAGCCGATCCTCGGCCGCCAGGATGTCCGGTGACGAATACACCGTCGACGCGATCGGACGGAACCTGCTCGCGTCATCAGAGCGGCGGAACACTGCCGGACTGGACGCGAGTTCGGGGGGCGTGAGTTGCAGGGAGGCACGTTCCGCCGCGTCGACGACGATTCCGACGACTGCTTCGCGATCCCTCGTGCTGGCGAACCGGTAGGGCATGGTCTGGCGTGCGGCCTCGGCGGTGAGGTTCCACCTGCGCCAGGTCGACCGCTTCTCACCGACCGCCTCAACCACACTGCGACCCAGCGAGGCGATCACGTCCAACGGCACATCGTCAGCGCGCAGCAGCAACGGGACGTCGTTGGCGGTGACGGTTCGGGCCCAGCGGGTGGCGTCTTCACCGAGCAGGTGCGACGCGCGCTCCCGCCACTCGCCGGTGAGGTCCGCGAGCGAACGAACCTGCTTCTCCGGTCTGGTCGCCAACGTCGCCTGCGCCCGGAGCTTGATGACGGTCGCCAACGACGGTTGCCTGCCGTGACGGGCAACGTACTCGGCGATGAGACGGTTCTTCTCCTGGTTAATCTGCCGTGACCTGCATGAAAACTCTGCCACCAGTTTCTCCGGCACCGTCGCGATTGCCCAGGCAGGGTTGCGGTCGCGCCCCATGTCGCGCGCCCGCCACTCGACACCGAACGCGCGGGTGAGGTGGTCGGCGAACACGGCTTCGTGGAGTTCTGAGAGCGCGACGGTCGCGGCGTGTAGCGGGCGGCCGTCGAGGGAGCGCCATTTGCCGTCGTGGACGGTCTGCACCTTGTTCGAGATCACGACATGGGTATGCAGATGCGGGTCGCTCGCCCGCGAATCGTAGTGATCGAACGCGGTTGCGATCGCACCGCAGACATCGGCTTGCGCAACCGCCCCGTTGCGTCCTGCGGCACCGACACGGGTTGCCGCAACCTCGCGTTCGATGAACGCAACCATCTCTGCAACCGCCGCATGATGCGCGTCCGCAATCAGCGATTGCGTCCCCGCATCCGATACCGCCCACAGCACGGATGCGGACTTCGGAATCGAGAACGTGAAATCGAACCCCGCAACCGCCTTCCGTGCACCGTGTGCGCTCTCCTCAGCCTCGATCGCGGCGACCGCTTCCGCGCGCCCGGTCACGGGGAGATCGGCGTCGAGACGTGCGGAGCGGTGCTTGATTCGCTCGGCCACGGTCGGGTACTTCCGGTACGGGCTGCCGAGCGCTTGGCCTGTCACGGGGTCGCGGCCCTGCCCGATCAGTCGTTGAAGCTGCTCCTCGGAGACTTCATCTCCGACTCCGAGCGCGCCGTGGCCAAGCGCGGTGACCGCTGATCCCATCCAGCGCCCGGGCGGTGTTCCTTCTTCGGTGTAGTACCTCGTCAGCGGTGTCGAGAGCATCCGGCCGCCGTCACCGGTGGCGACGGTGCGCAGGAGGTACTTGTAGCCGTCGCCGGCGGACATCACCCGCATCGAAACCGTCACCAGCCACCGCCTTTCCTCACCCCGAAGGTGAGCTCCGCAGCCCGCGGCGAGGTGACTTTTGGGGTCACATTCGGACGGCGGCGCGCCTCGCTTGCAAGACGCGTGACAACCCGTTTGAGCGAACCGCGAAGGGGTCAGACGAGCGAACTTCTGGGCGCGGCACGCGGGGGCGTGGCGAGCGGCCTGGGCGTAGGCCGGTGGGGCCGACCGTGCACCTCGTTGGTGACCAGCTCGGAGCAGCATCACGGCTCCGAGGATCACCGACCCAGGAGGCTCGCCGATGGCAAATAGGGTTCCAAGCGACCCGGCCGCGCCGCTACGCGTCGGGTCGCTGTTCTCCGGCTACGGCGGACTCGACCTTGCCGTGGAGGAAGTCTTCGGAGCGAAGACGATCTGGTTCTCTGAGATAAACGAACCCGTCTCCCGTGTCTTCTCCCACCACTGGCCCGACGCCCCCAACCTCGGCGACATCACCACCATCAACTGGAACACTGTCCCGCCGGTGGACATCCTCTGCGGCGGGTTCCCCTGCCAAGACGTATCCACGGTCGGGAAGATGGCCGGCCTGAAACCCGGCACTCGATCCGGACTCTGGGCGCACATGGCAGCAGCGATCGACGTTCTGCAACCGGAACGGGTGGTGATCGAGAACGTGCGCGGGCTGCTATCTGCACCCGCGATCCGCGCGATTCCCGAAGGAGACAACGATGAGCAGCGCAACCCCAAAGACGCAACCCCCAGCGACGCAGCCTCTCGCAGTGTGGAATCCGATTCGTGGCATTTGGGAGAAACCGCAACTCGACCTCTTCGGGCAGCGGGAGCAGTTTTGGGAGACCTGGCCGACCTCCGGTATGACGCGCAATGGATCGGTTTACCCGCTTCCGCTATCGGCGCACCTCATCCCCGATACCGGGTCTTCATCCTCGCCCACCGCGCTGTTCCGGACCCCACTCGCGTCGGACGCGTCTCGGGGCGGGGAGACCCTGCAACAGGTGAAAGCACGGCGGGGCACGATCGCTCTGAGCCATCAGATTATCGACCTCGCCCTCCACGGACCACACGGATACCCGCGCACCCAGGAGCCCGAGAGCCTGTGGTCGTTGATCGGGCAGCTCTTCGACGCTGGGGACGATACGCCGAAGCCGTGACCAGATGGGAGCGAATCACTGGCCGCTCCGCTCCGTCACCGGCGCTTCTGAGCGACAAGACCGGTCCGCGTCCGGCGCCCCCGTTCGTCGAATGGCTTATGGGGCTACCGGCCGGATGGGTGACCGATGCGTGTCATGGGCTGACCGCCAACCAACAACTTGCGTCGCTCGGGAACGGTGTTCTCCCGAGGCAAGCTGTCGCGGCTTTGGGAGCGGCCCGGAAGATGCTCAACTTCTGAGATACACCAGCACTGTGAGGACCTGCTTGTTGCCAGCATGCTCACCGACGCGGAGCATGGCGAAGCTGCTGCCGATATCGCGCTCGATCCGTACGCGAGAGCCAAGGGATTGGGAACGATCAGCGGCTCCGGCTGCCCCCTGCGGCGCGGTGCTCGGGCGTTTGATGGGTCGGATGTGCCCGGTAAACGGGGGCGTTAGTGTTGGGAATGCGTTAGCGAACCGCGGTGATCTGCCGGTTTGCTGCATGGGCTCCGTATGGCGCTCTCGCGGCGGTCCCGTGAGCGGGTGAGCATCAGTGCATGTCTCGTGTAAGTCCCACAGCTGGCCGGTCGCGACAGCCCAGCGGTTCCCGGTTGCCGCGACCCGTGCGCTGGGGATCCGTTTGTCACACTGTCGCGCGTCACGGTGTGGGGACGTCCCGCCTGGTCGTGTATTCGCCGGTGTCGTCGGAGCGTGAACGGTTCTGGGCACGGTTGGCGAGTGCTTTCGTGCCGGCGGCCCTGAGCATGGGTCTGCTGCTGTGGCTTGTGCTTATCGCGGTTGGCGCGTCTCCTGAGGCGTCGGCGGTCGGGATCGTGCTGGTGGGGGTGTCGGCCGGAGTGTTCCTTTGGTGGAAGGCACGTCCGCTTCGTGGACGGGTGGCAATGGCGTGGTCGAGCCGATTCGTGTTCTGGCCTCGTCGTGATGATGAGGATCGTGAAGAGATGATCACGACGCTGTCGTTGCTGATGGAGCGCGCAACAGAGGATCTTCGTCACGGGAGGATCACGCGAAGCGTGTACGACCGCGTGTGGATGGCCGTCTACGAGGAGACGCATGCACTGTCTCCCGCGCGAGATTAGTAAGCACGCGGATTCGCGCTGGGAGCTGGCGCCCGTGACCATCGATGGGTCCACTGGTAGGGATTCGGCGACGCTAGAGAAGTGCTTCTGCGGCGGCGGCGGCAATGGATCTGTGTGCGATTTGGTCCCACGAGGTCGCGTAGTAGCTCTCGAAGGGTGTGGTGGTGATCCTTTGGTGTACGCGTTCGGTGAGTGTCACGGGGTCGGTGTGGGGGGTGGTGATGATTCCGGTGATGCAGATGTCGCGGCCGTGGCGCATTTCGATCTCAGCGTGGTGTGCGCAGATCGCTGCGGACAATGCGTTGACGGCGCGGTCAGGGGTCGGTGAGTCAGACGGGACTTCGACGATGTAGAAGATGTGCCGCACCAGGGGGTGCGTGCGCAGCGGCTTCGTGAGGATGTCATGCGCTGCCCGGAGCTGACTCCGGAGCGCTTGCCGAGGGTGGTTCGTGTCGGGCACGCGGATTCCCACGATCATGGTTCGCGCTCTCCGGTCGTCGAGTGCGTCGTGATCGTAAGGAACGGGCATGGCAAGATAGGCGAGGCTGTCGAGCGAGTCGCCGTAGAGGAGCAAACGAGCCTTCCCAGACTGCGGGCCTGCCGGGGACGAGCGGGTGGTGTGTCGGATGGTGTCCATTATTTGAGGCACCTGCCTTGCCACTCCTCGTCGTCACTGCCCGGGTGGATGCGGGTGGGGTGGCTGGTGATCTGCCCGAGTGCGATCGTGCCTTCGCAGGTGAGGGCGAGGAGGTCACCGGGGGCGCAGGTCTGCGGAAGCAGCACCCTGATGGCGGTCTGCGTGTGCGGGGAGCGCAGCAGGGTCGTCTTGCGGTGCCGCGCGTTCGGGCACTGCAGGGGCAGGACGTCGAGGACGCGGGAGTCGAGGGCGGCCAGGTCGCAGTCGACCGTCAGTTCCAAGGGGTGCCGCAGCCCGCGGCGCGATGTGCGGGCGAGGATGGTGGTGACGATGACGGTGCGGTACTCCTCTCCTCGCGCCGACGCGCTGCTGGGCGCGATCAGGACACAGGGGGTGCCGCGCTGTGCTGCGAGGGCGGTGAGTGATTGCGCGCCGATGCTGATGTCGCGGTCGGCGAAGGCGGTGTCTGCGGGCCAGGGTGGGCAGTCCTCGTACAGGGCGGCAAGAGCCATCGCCCGGGACGAGATCAGGGTGTGCATGATGCTCATCGGGTCACCGCGAGTTCCCGGACCTGATCTGCGCGTACGAAGGCTTCCTGCGGGCGTGGGCGCACGTCGCTGAGCGTGACCGCGCCGGCGCAGGGGACGGCGAGAAGGTCGCCTTGGTGGATGTCTGCGGGAAGGGTGACGATCGGGTACGGCCACGGCGCAGACCCGGTTTCGCCGGGGATGAGTTCGATGGTGGTGTTCTTCGCCGTCGACGTGCGGCCGATGAGCCGGCACTCGTCCCAGTAGGGGGCCACCCGGTCGAATCCGCAGTCGGTGAGGGCGACGCGTTTATCGGTGTCGGTGTCGACGCGGAGGGTGACCTGGAAGACCAGGACGGTGACGTCGTTGCCGATCCCCTGGGCGTGCGCCTGGGCCGGTTTCGGGTGCGGCAGGTCCCCGGTGAGTAGCGCCGGGGTGCCGGTGATGTCCACCAGTCGCCTCAGGGACACTCCGCCGATCACGACATCCGAGACCGTGGGGACGGTGCGCTCGGGCCAACGTCGGGGTTGGAGAGGGTCGGGGATGCTGCGTCTGAGGGAGGGGAGGATGGCGGTGAGGGTCATGCCTCCACTTCTACGCGGCAACCACCGGGCAGGGAACAGCCCCTCACGGAACTCATGCGCCTTCTCGGCCTGCCGCTAACAGCACCACGCAGAGGGCGCGGCCACTCGCGTCCGTGCCGGGGACTGTCCGACTAACGGTGTATCTGGGTGTGGCCTGACCGAAAGGTAGGGCGATGACCGATGTCGTCGAGATGATCGATCCTGTGACGGGAGAGATCATCGATGAGCAGCAGCTCGCGGAGCAGTTGCTGAAGCAAGCGAAGGAACAGGGGGTCGACCTCGTCGGCCCCGAGGGGCTGTTGAACGGGCTCACGAAACGGGTGCTGGAGACAGCGCTCGAGGCGGAGATGGCTGAGCATCTCGGCTACGAAAAGCACGGCAACACGATTGGTGAGAACGCCCGTAACGGGGTGCGATCGAAGACGGTGCTGACCGAGGTCGGTCCCGTTGAGATCGACGTTCCTCGGGATCGGGAGGGGTCGTTCGAACCGAAGATCGTCAAGAAGCGGCAGCGGCGCCTGACGGGGGTGGATGAGATCGTGTTGTCGTTGACTGCTCGCGGGCTGACAACCGGTGAGGTCGCAGCGCATTTCGATGACGTCTACGGCGCGGCTGTGTCGAAGGACACGATCTCGAGGATCACCGACAAGGTCATCGAGGAGATGACCGAATGGGCCAACCGGCCGTTGGATCGCGTCTACCCGGTGGTGTTCATCGACGCCCTGGTCGTGAAAGTCCGGGACGGGCAGGTGCGGAACAAGCCGTTCTATATCGCCGTCGGGGTCACCGTGAACGGCGAACGCGACATCCTCGGAATCTGGGCCGGCGATGGCGGTGAAGGAGCGAAGTTCTGGCTCGGCGTCCTCACCGAGATCAAAAACCGCGGCGCCGAGGATGTCTGCATCGTCGTGTGTGACGGGCTGAAGGGACTACCGGACTCGATCAACACCGTCTGGCCGCTCGCGACGGTGCAGACCTGCATCATCCACCTGATCCGCAACACGTTCCGATTCGCGTCCCGCCACTACTGGGAAGAGATGGGCAAGGACCTGCGCCCGGTATACACGGCGCCGACCGAAGCGGCCGCTCGTGAACGGTTCGCGGAGTTCGACGCGAAATGGGGCCAGCAGTACCCGGCGATCAGCAAGCTCTGGCACAACGCCTGGTCCGAGTTCGTGCCGTTCCTCGACTGGGACGTGGAAATCCGACGGATCATCTGCTCCACGAACGCGATCGAGTCGCTCAACGCCCGGTACCGCAGAGCTGTCCGGGCGCGCGGGCACTTCCCCAACGACGCCGCGGCGTTGAAGTGTCTCTACCTTGTGACCAGATCGCTTGACCCGACCGGCCGCGGCAGGGCACGCTGGGCAACGAGATGGAAGCCAGCGCTGAACGCGTTCGCGATCGCATTCGAAGGCCGAATCAACTAATGACCGCCACACCAGATACACCGTTTATCGGACACACCCTTAGAGTTCGGGCAACCTTCGTATGGGTACCGTTAGGGGTACTCGGTTCTCGGTCGCCTGTGGCCTTCGATTGTCATCTATGACCAGTGATTTTCGGGGGGAAGAGGTTGCGCCGCCCATTGGCATGCAGGCTGCGTCGGCGTCCGCGTTCTCGCCGTTGCTCGCCCGGACCCAAGTCGCTCACGACCCGATTGATCCAATCGCTTTCGATTGCGTCAAGTTCATTGTTATTCGGGCGGGCCGAGCTCGACTCTTTAGTGAGTTTGGCGCGCACTTTGTCAGCGTCGGTGATGTTGCTGTCCTGGCGGCGAACACTCTGTGTGGCGCCGAACCAGATGGATGGGTAGCGACCACAACGCTCTATCTCGACCGAGACTACGTCATCGATCAAGTGTTCTGGCAGTACGCTTCACAGTTCCAGGAGCGGCCTGACGCGAGCCAGTTTCTTGATACGCACTATGCGGAGCCCACTCAAGTCCTCCGCATCGGTAAACACCGGGCCGGGCTTATGATGCCATGGCTTGACGAACTCGCTGCGTTGAGCGCCGAAGGAGTGCCTCCTGACCGGTTCTATAGGGCGCAATCGCTAGTCTCCGCCGTCTTCGATGTCTTGGTTCCGTTTATTGTGGTCACCAGCGAAGGAACAGGAGTCGCGCGGCGAAACTCGTCGGTTCCCACCGCGCCACGTCATCGCCCCTTCCGCCCTGTACGACCTGAGGTGCTGGTTATTGCACAATCCTTGCGCGAGGAACTGGATCGCCACTGGACCGTGGGCGAGCTCGCCTCAAGAGCGCATCTCTCTGTGTCTCAACTGCGCCGAGTATTCGTCGATGCGTTTGGCAAGTCACCGATCTCGTACTTGACGATGCTGCGTGCCGAACGAATGGCTCACCTCCTGCGCGTGGAGGACGCACCTATCTCGGAGATCGCCGCCAGGGTGGGTTGGAACGATCCTGACTTCGCTGCACGTCAGTTCCGCAGGAGCATCGGTGTGTCCCCGTCCGAGTACCGCAGAATCAGCAGTGTTGCTCCGGCACACTCCAACCCTGAGTGAACGCGCGGATGTCCGGGCGAAACGCTCATGTTTGGTGCGCAGATCCTCGGGTCGCCAGAGAATGATGTAAACCGAGTTTGACCACGTCGGGTTCAGCGATGCACCTGGCGGTCGCTCACAATCTGTCCGTCGTCCGTCTCGATTGCGTTCCCTGAGTCCCTTCGCGCACCTTCTGGTCGCAGAGGTCACCCGCCGTGTGCAGGTGCCTGCGGAAGGAGGTCGACGATGGCAACCACTGAGGAACAGCGGGCGGCGCGGGATGCGAAGCTCGATGCTTTGCATGAACAGCTCACCGACGGGGTGGAGTCGTTGGTGTCAGGTGAGGACTGGAAGCAAGCACTGGAGTTCGCCGCCAGGTTCCGGGCCCGCTCGTTCAACAACACCCTGCTGATCTTCGTGCAGCACCAGAGCGCGTTCGAGGCGGGCAGGGTGCCGGGACCGGTGCCGACGTATGTGGCTGGGTTCAAGCAGTGGCAGGCGCTCGGGCGGAAGGTCGAGAAGGGCCAGTCGGGGTACATGATCCTCGCCCCCGTCACCGGCAGGTTCGCGTCGTTCACTCCGAAGGTGGCGGAATCGTGGCGCAGGCTCGGCCGGTTCGAGAAGCCGAAACCCGGTGAGGCGGTTCGGTCCCGCATGGTCGGCGTTCGGCCCGCGTACGTCTGGGATGTCTCCCAAACCGCCGGCGACCCGATCCTCACACCACCATCGCCGCGACTCCTCGAAGGCGAAGCACCCGACGGGCTCTGGGACGGCATCGCCCGGCTGGTGGAGGCGGAGGGGTTCGCAGTGTTGCGAGTGCCACACGAGGGCATGATCCACGGCGCCAACGGTCTCACCGACTTCAGGGCGAAGACCGTCGCCGTGCGCGAGAACATGCCCGAAGCGGCACAGGTGAAGACCCTCGTTCATGAGCTCGCGCATGTCCTCCTACACGGACCCGACAATCACGATGCGTCCGGTCATCGTGGGATCGGTGAGGTGGAGGCGGACTCTGTCGCGTTGATGGTCGCTGCCGCTCACGGCATGGACACCTCCGATTACACGATTCCGTATGTGTCGGGGTGGGCGGCGACGGTGCCCGAGAAGCCCCCGGTCGAGGTCGTCCAAGCCACCGGCGAGCGGGTGCGGAAGACGGCTGCGGGGATTCTCGATCAACTCCCCACCGAGCAGATCAGCAACGGTGACCCTCCCGGTCTGAACCGTGATGCGCCGTCCCCGAAATCTGCTGCGTCTGAGCGGGCGCCCGATGTTGATCCGCTGGCGGAGGGGCCGCGCCGGGTTGCGGCCGGGTCGGTGAGGAGTCTGTGATGGGTGCGATCGACGTGTTCGCTGAGGTGAACGGGATGCCGCTCGCTGATGCGGCCGCGCGGTTCGCGGCTGCCGGGGTGTCGGTGTTTCCGTGTGTGCCGGGCGAGAAGCGCCCGCTCGTGCGCCGAGGGTTCCACGACGCGAGCACCGACGTTCATCAGGTCGCTGGGTGGTGGTCGAGGTGGCCGTCCGCGAACATCGGCATCCCGACCGGTGCTGCATCCGGTATCGAGGTCGTCGATGTCGACGTGCACGCGACCGGCACCGGATTCCCCGCCTTCCGCACCGCGCACCGTGAAGGCCATGCGGCGGGGTGGGCGGCGCTCGTGCGCACCCCCTCCGGCGGGCTCCACGCCTACTATCCGGCAGACTCCGACCGTGTGCAGTCGTCGTGGCAGGCAGCGCGGGCGCATGTCGATTTCCGGGGTGACGGTGGCTACATCATTGCCCCGCCGTCGAAGGTGCTGCGCCCTGGCGGGGTGCGGGCACCGTACCGGCTGATCGTCGCGGCAGGTAGTCCTCCGGCTCCGGTGGACGCGGCGCGGCTGCGCGAGTTCTTAGACCCTCGCACCCCGATCCCTCTCGACCGTGCGCGCGCTTCTCGGTTTGAGCGGCGGGGGTCGGATGCGAAAGTGCTCGCCGGCTGGGTGGCGGGGCGTGGTGAGGGTGAGCGGAACCGGGGCCTGTTCTGGGCCGCCTGCCGACTCGCAGAATCAGGAGCCCCTCCCGATGTAACCCTCGACGCACTGGGCCCGGCGGCAGAGCACGCGGGGCTCAGGCCGCGGGAGATCATGGCGTCGATCCGCTCCGCCTACCGCACCACCCACCCCACAACGCGCACGTCCGTGGAGCCCGTGGCGGATGAGCGGCGTGTGGTGCGCGGATCACCAGGGCGGGTGATCTCATGAGCACCATCGAGACTGTCTTGCCGCGGGGTCGCCGGTTGGCTGCGGTGACGGCGATCACGGGAACGGTGTTCATCGCCGCCGGCGCATTCTGGCTGTCATTCACCGCGCTTGCTGATCTTGCGCGGCGGTCTGGGATTGATGCGGGCCAGGCGTGGGCGTGGCCGTTGATCGTGGACGGCATCATCGTCGTCGCAACCGTCGCCGTCGTCGCCCTCGCCAACCAATCCCGTCCGACCTGGTACCCCTGGACGCTCCTCGCCGCCGGCGCCGTCGTGTCGGTCACGGCGAACGCGATCCACGCGATCATTGCCGCCGACACCGACGTCCCGGCGGTTCTTGCAGCGTCGGTCGCTGCGATCCCGCCGCTGGTGCTGCTGTCGATCACGCACCTCACCGTCATCCTCACCCGCCCCACCACCACGCCGGATACAGACGCGATCGAGGAGGTGCCGGCAGAGACCGCCGCTCCATCACAGGCGGTCGCCGTACCGGAGGTTGAGCAGGCGCAGGCAGTGGAGATGCCGGTGGTGTCAGTGAGTGAGCGGCGGGCGGAAGCGACGCAGTTGCGGGAGGTGGAGGGGTGGTCGAACAAGCAGATCGCCCGGCACCTGGGCGTGCACCCCTCCACCGTCGGCCGCTGGTTCACCCCAGCCATCAACGAAGAGCAGGAGGAGACCTCGTGAACGACCACACAGAGACCAGCCGCACCGAGCTACCGGAGACGCTGCCCGAACGGGGCGACGGTGCGGGGGCGGAGCGGTCGGCGTTCGCCGTGCACCGCGACCCCTCACTCTCAGGAACTACTACTGACCCTGGTTCGCGTGTGGAACGCGGGATCGCGTGGGTACGTCCGACTGATCTGATCGCGTCGAGCACCGCCAGGATCGCTGGCCGCGGCATCAACTTCCAGACCGAACTCGCGCACCGTGCCCGCCGCGCGCCAGGCCACGCCTACCGGGCGACCCGGAATCATGCGCGCGACATTCGGGATCGCCGAGCGGAACGCGCGGCACCTGCGGAGTCGGCGGTGTTCGAGTCGTTCGATGTGTTCGAGCCGCAGGATCGGCCCCGCTCGTCGTCGTGGGTGCGGCCGTCCGGGATCGGGCTGGGGTGAACCGCCATGCGCAGAAGACGGTGGCGCGACGGGGTCGGTGGGGAGCCGGTGCGCACCTGCCTGTCAGGAGGTGCCACCATGCCACAACCCCACACCCCACGCCGTGACGCTCGCGGGTCTGGGTTCGAGAACTCAGAACGACTCCGCGAACTCCTCACCCGCCTCAACACCGAAGGCCCCGACGCCTGGAGGAATGACCCCGAGGCGGCGGCACTGATGCACCACGCCGCCCAAAAGTACGCTGCCCTCGCACGCAAACACGGCCTCGACCCGTGGGAGGCCGCGACCGCGGCATTCGAGGCGATGCGCACGCCCTCGGTGCGACGGGCAGACGATCCGTGGGCGGTCATCACCCGCGCCGTGCAGATCACCTGCATCGCAGAAAACCGAGCCAACGGGCTGCTGTGCTCTGTGCATCAGGCGCGCAGGCCCAGATACTCGAGTTTCCATGACGCCGAACGCTTCTCCGACCGCGAAAACCCCCTCACCGACTACCACCCCGCGTTCCGCGCCGACCCCCTCGCGCACGATGACGATGACGACGCCGACGAGATGGAGGTGTCGGGGTCGACGGGCGTGGAGTCCGCCGTCGAGGACACGATCGCGCTGCTGTGCTGGTACCGGTGGGAACCAGTGGTCGCCCGTGCAGCGGTCGAGTGCATCTGCGCACGCCTCGCAGAGTCCGTCTCTCGTGCGGGAGCGTACGAGTCATTACGGCGCGATCGGCACGCCCGCGCCCTGCTCGACATCCCCGCACCGTCCTGGTACCGGCTGCTGCGGATCATCCTCGGCGCCCCCGATCTGCACCTGGCCGGGACGAACGCAGGTCGTGGGGTGTTGCTGCGGCTACTGATCGGTGAGCCCTTGGCGCACCTCATGGATGACACGGACTTGGCTGCGGCGATCAAAGTCGCCGCACCTGGCGTGACGCGGGGCCGGTCATGAGCGAGCCGGGGCATATCGAGCTGGAGCGTGCCGTGGATTCGATCTGGGCCGGCCGCCGTCACCGCGAAGACTACGGCGACCTCGACTCGCTGGTCGAGTCGATCGCTCGGGATGGGCTGTTGCAGCCGATCACGATCACCCCGGACGGGATGCTGATCTGCGGTGCCCGGCGTTTGGCCGCGATCCGCCGGCTCGGGTGGAAGACGGTGAACGTGTGGGTGCGCTCCGGTATCTCTACGACCCTCGGGCAGCTCCTCGCCGAACAGGACGACAACCTCCTGCACAAGCCCCTCACCCGCACCGAGGAAGCCACCCTCTACGCCGAACTGAAAGCGCTCATGGTCGAGGATGCGACGGGTCGGCAGAAAGCGTCACGGTTCACCTCGAAACAGGAAAACCCCAGGTCACACGGTGGGGCCACGGTGGCCCCACCGTCGGCTGGGGGTATCGGGAAGACCCGCGAGCAGGCCGCGCTTATGGTCACCGGCCGCAACGCGTACACCTCGCTGGAACGCATCAACGAGTTGCAGAACCTTGCCGCTGACACTGCGCAGCCCGACGACGTACAGCAGCGGGCACGGGAGGAACTTGACCGGATCGATGCGGGCGGGTCGATTACCGGAGCGCAGCATCGCATCCGCGCCGCGCAAGCCCTCGTCGAACTCGAAACCCTCGCCAGCGACCCCGCCCAACCGGCAGGCATCCGCGACACCGCAGCCGCAGGAGCGGCGCGTCTCCGGGAGCTCGAAGACACCGCACGGCCGGCAGATCTGGAACGTCTCGCGGTGCTCGCTGTCGAGCGTGCGAAGACTGCGACGAAGAAGCGCCCCGCCCAGCTCGCATCAGCACGACTCCACGCGGTTGACGAGCAGCCGCGGGAGTTCCTGCCGGTGCGGTCGTTCGTCTACCTCTGGGATGAGCTCTCCACCTGGACCGAACGCTACGACCCCGAAACCATCGGCCCGGCCTTGTCGGGTGAGCAGTGGGCGATGTTTGAGAACGCCGTCACCGCGACCATCGCGTTCCTGGATACCGCCCGCATTGCACGAAACGTGCGCCGCGAAACCGCCTGAACCCTCCGCCGTCTCCCTGCTGAGTGTTTTGGTGCACCTGTCTGGTGATCCGAATCTCGTCGGGAAGGACACCAGGATGGACCCCACCGCTCGCCGCCGCCGCACCGTGCTCATCGCCGCCATCGCCGGCGGCCTGATCCTGCTCCTCCTCATCGGCGTCGGCGTCTACGGACTCATCCGCGGACCCCAGACCGCCGAACCCAACGGAGTCACCCCGACGGGTGAACCGACGGCAACGAGCCCGGCGCTCGTCCCGACAGAGCCAGAGCCGGTGGTCGCGTTCGGCGGCCCGGAGGAGTTCGCGGTGGCGGTCGCGGAGGCGCTGTTCACCTGGGATACGGCCAGCGGGTATGAGCCTGCCGATTACGCGCAGATGCTCGCTGATGTCGCCGCCGACACGGAGGCGGACGCCGCAGCCTCGGATGTCCGTTCCTATCTGCCGACGCCGGAGGCGTGGGCGCAGCTCCGCACCCACCAAACGCGGCAGTGGCTCACCATCGACACAGTCGAGATCCCCGCCGCATGGGAGGACGCGGCGGCGCAGGCGGCACCGGGCCAGATTCCCGAGGGCTCGGTCGCGTACACGATCACCGGCACCCGCCACCGCACCGGTTACTGGGGCACCGATCCGGTCACGACAACACACCCGGTTGCGTTCACCGTGTTCCTCACCTGCACCCCCGAACGCGCCTCCGCGCCATCGCTGGCTGAGCCGATCACCGACACCTGTCTCTTGTTGCGGTTGTCGCAGCTCAACAACCCTTTGCGGTGACCGGCCATGCTCAAGAAACTCCTCGCCACCCTCACCGCCGCTGCCGTCTGCTTCGGCCCCGCTACCGTTCTCCTCTCCGTCGCCGTCCTCGCCAGCCCTGCCATCGCCGCGTGCGCACCAGGGTCCTTGATCGTCGGACCGATCCCGGACTCACTGACCGCGACCACGCGCAACGGTGAGACGGTGACACTGAACCGGCAGCAGCTCACCCACGCCGCCACGATCATCACCGTCGGTGGACAGACGGATGGGGTGGGGCGTGCAGGGGTGGTGATCGCGTTGATGGCAGCGCTCACGGAGTCGCACCTGCGGATGCTCACCAACACCGGCACCTACCCCGAATCCGCGAACTACCCCAACGATGGGGATGCAGCCGATCATGATTCCCTCGGCCTGTTCCAGATGCGCCCGCAAGCCGGCTGGGGCACCGTTGCGGAGCTCATGGACCCGAACTATCAAGCCCGCGCGTTCTACGGCGGACCGGCCGGACCCAACTACCCCTCACCGCGCGGGCTGCTCGACATTCCGGGGTGGCAGCAACTCGACCCAGGCGAAGCCGCGCAAGCCGTTGAGGTGTCGGCATACCCGGACAGGTATCAGAACTATCAGCCCGTCGCCGAAGCGATCCTCACCGCCCTCACCCGCCCCGCACCATCAAGCGGCGGTGGCAACGGTGGTGATGTGGTGGTGCCTGAGACCACCAGGGTCGTGTTCCCGTTGCCGGAGGGCTCCTGGGTGCGGACCAGCCCGTTCGGGTGGCGCACCGACCCGATCACGTTCGAGACCGCGTTCCACTCCGGCAGCGACTTCTCCGCCGCCGACGGCACCCCGATCTTCGCCGTCGCTGATGGGATCGTTACCCACGCCGGATACACCGGCTCCTGGGGCGGGCTCATCATTGTGGAGCACACCGTCGGCGGGGAACGGGTTGCCTCGTATTACGCGCATATGTGGGAGCACGGCATCCACGTCACCGAAGGCATGACCGTCACCGCAGGGCAGCACATCGGCGATGTCGGCTCCTCCGGGAAATCCACCGGAGCGCACCTGCACCTCGAAATCCGCCCCGGAGGCACCGGTCAGCCCGCGATCGACTCCGACCAATGGCTCACCGACCACGACGCCGAAGGCATCACCGGCGGCAACGCCTCCCGTGCGTCCTGCACCCTGAGCGGAGGTGGACGCTGATGGACGTATTCCCCGACTTCGGCGGCGTCGGCGCGGCCGACGACCTCCGCACCGTCATCGGTGCACTCCTGATGTTCGTGCTCATCATCGCCGTGCTCATGCTGATCGTCTCCGTGATCGTCTGGGCCATCTCATCTTCGATCGGCAACCCGCACACCGCCACCAAAGCCCGACTCGGGGCCTGGGTTGCGCTCGGCACCGCAGCCCTCGCCGGAGCAGGCGTCGCCTGGGTCAACTTCCTCCTCGCCGTCGGCGAACGTCTCTAGTTTTGCTCCTAGCCGGCCGTCGGTCGGCTGATGGTGATCTCACCGCTGGTGAGCGCGTTACGAAGGCACTCAGCGATGCGTTGCGCATCATCCTCGGTCGCTTCGGGCCTGAGAGTGATGCCGAGGCCGGAAGGTGGCAGGTCCGCGCTCATAACCGTGGCCTCAATCATGGAATCAGAGTCACATCGGTCGTCCCCGGAGAAACGTGGGTCAGCGACCCCGACCGACCACTGGTTGCCGTTTGCGTCCACGGTCCTCACGTCGGGAACCTGCGAGCATCCCGCTAGCAGCATGCCAGTGGCGACAGCACACATTGCCAGAAGGTACCGGCCCCTTCTCGTGACTCGAGTAACGGCAATCACATCAATAAGACTCACCCCTGGCCCCGTTCCTTCGTTTGCCGACATCTGGGCAACGCGAATCCGCCTGTGACCACTTAAGCCTATCAAGGGGCCTCATGGTGCACCTGGCTGACAAGTCCGCCATTCCCCGGCGCTTGTGAGCAGAAGGAGCATCCCTGTGATTGATATTGATCCGAACGGTACCGGGCTTCCCGGTATCGAGCAGCTGCGCATCATCGTCGGCGCGGTCATGACCGTCGGCCTGATCCTCTCCGTCCTCGCCCTGATCATCTCAGCGATCGTGTGGGGTTTCGGCGCGAACTCCTCCAACCCGCATCTTGCGTCGCGAGGGAAGGTCGGCGTGCTCGTGTCCTGTGGGGCGGCGATCATCTGCGGTGCAGCGGTGACGCTCATCAACTTCTTCTGGGGCGTCGGCCAAGCCGTCTGACCCCATCGCGTACGAGGGAAGGAGGATGCGGTGAGTGTGTGTGATGTGCCGGTGATCTCGGCCGTGTGCGACTCCGTCGGCCAAGGAGCCGCGACGTTGGTAGCGGCCCCGTTCGACTGGCTCGCCCAGGCGATGGGCGGGGCGGCCGCGTGGCTGTTCGAGGCGGTCTGGGCGGTGTTCGACACCACCACCCTCGTCGATGTCACCGACGAAGGCTATGTCGGGGTCTACAACATCCTCTTCGGGGTCGCGGTGTTCGTCGTGCTGATCTTCTTCTGCCTGCAACTGATCACCGGCCTCATCCACCGCGACCCCACCGCCCTCACCCGCGCCGCCCTCGGAGCCGCGAAAAGCATCCTCGGTTCCTTCGTCGCCATCGGCCTCACCGGTCTGTTGCTGGAGATCACCGATCAACTCGCGGTCGGGATCGTGCAGGCCACGGGGAACACGATGGAATCCATCGGCGACCGGATCACCCTGCTCGCTGCGGGGTTCGCGGGGATCAACATCGCCGCGCCCGGTGTCGGGGCGATCGTCACGATCTTCCTCGCCGGCCTCGCCATCAGCGCGGCTGCGATCGTGTGGTTCTCGCTCCTGATCCGCAAAGCCCTGCTGCTCGTCGCGATCGTGTTCGCCCCGATCGCCTTGGCGGGGTTCTCCTGGGATGCGACCAAGGGATGGTTCGAGAAGTGGGCGACGTTCGTGATCGCCCTGATCCTGTCGAAGCTCGTGCTGGTGGTGATCTTCCTCGTCGCGATCACCCAAGTGAGCGCGCCGATTGAGCTTGATCTGGCGTCGATCAGCGACCCCATCGCCGGGGTCGTGCTGATGTTCATCGCCGCGTTCGCCCCGTACATGACGTACAAGTTCGTCACGTTCATCGGTTTCGATATGTACCACTCGATGAGCGCGGAGCAAGAAGCTAAGTCCGCGCTCAACCGTCCCGTCCCTGTGCCGTCCGCTCCGAAGACCGACGGGGCGAAGAAAGTGCTCGATGGCGCCGGCGACACACCCACCGGAGGCGGCGGCAGTGCGGGACCTTCCGCCGGTGGGGCTACACCAACTGCGTCCAGTGCGGCACCCGCCGCGACCGGCGGTGCGGCTGCTTCCGGGAGCGCCGGAGCCGGAGCTGGTGCCGCGGGAGCCGGGGCGGGCGCGGCCGCGGCTGGGCCTGCGGCAGCTGTCGTCGTCGGGGCCCAGGTGGTGGGTGCGGCGGCGACCGGGGGCCCGAAACTCGGCGGTAAGGTCGGCGGTGCCGCAGAGGGTCACGCGGCAGGGGCCGGTGAACCCGCGCAACCCGCACCGCCACCGCCCGCACCGAGCCACACCCCGACCGCACCACCGGCGCGACCGACGCCCTCGACGCCTCCGCCCTCATCGAAGCCGACTGCCGGGAAGGAGTGACCGATGTCGACTCAGCCGAACACGAGCAGTGCGGGGTTTGGGTTGCGGGCGGTGCAGTTCTCCCGTCTCACTCGCCGCGGCATCCTCCTCGGCCTCTCCCTCCCGCAACTCATCGTCCTCGCCGTCGGCGTGCTTTCCATCGTCGGCGCCCTTTATGCCGGGGGTGGGATGCTGCTGGCCTGGACCGCACCTATCTGGCTGCTCTGTGCAGCCCTCGCCTGGACACCCATCGGCGGCAGGAAGCTCATCGAGTGGGTGCCCGTCACTTTCCAGTGGGTGGCCCGCACGCAGGCACGGCAGACGGTGTTCCAGCGGCAGGTCGTGAAGCCCCGTCCTGCGGGCACGCTCGCTCTTCCTGGTGATGCGGCGTCGTTGCGGGAGTGGGAGGACCCGGAGACGGGGGCAGCGATGATCCACGACCCCCACGCCCAGACCCTCACCGCGATCGTCGGCATCTCACATCCTGCGTTCGTGCTCCTCGACCCCGGCGAACAGGAACGCCGCGTCGCCACCTGGGGTCGGGTACTCGCCACGACCTGCCGGTCCGGTCGGATCGCCCGCCTTCAAGTGTGCGAACGCACCCTCCCCGATGGAGGTTCCG
This sequence comes from Candidatus Nanopelagicales bacterium, assembly GCA_028687755.1. Classification (NCBI taxonomy): domain Bacteria; kingdom Bacillati; phylum Actinomycetota; class Actinomycetes; order Candidatus Nanopelagicales; species Candidatus Nanopelagicales bacterium. Next base: position 13,242 of record JAQTZL010000005.1, on the reverse strand, counting down.
GACTGATCGAGTGGTGGCAACGCCACGGCACTGACGACGGGTCTTGGGCCTCCACCGTGTACCGCGAGCTCATCGACCGTGCCGGACCCGCCGGGGAACGCCACGCCACCACCATCAGTCTCGCCCTCGACCTCAAAGCTGCCGCCCGCCAGGTCCGCACCAACGGCGGCGGCATCAAGGGAGCCGCCGCCGTCCTCCGCCAAGAGATGACGACGCTCGTGACGGCGCTGCGGGCGGCGGAACTCACGATCACCGGGTGGCTCACCCCCGCACAGGTCGCAGTGATCCTCCGATCCGCTTATGACCCCGCCACGGCCGCGATCCTCGAACGGAACACCGACATCGGCCGGTCGCTGGCGACGGCGGGCCCGGTTGCGGTCACGGAGACCTGGGATCGCCTGCGGTCGGATTCCGCGCACCATGCGGTGCTGTGGGTGTCGGAGTGGCCGAGGTCGCAGGTGTATCCAGGGTTCCTCGCCCCGGTGTTGCTGTCGTCCGGGATTCAACGTTCATTCTCGCTGGTGTGCACGCCAATCCGGTCGGATCAGGCGGCACGGGACATCAGAAAGAAGAAGACCGAGCTGATCTCGGACGCCGCGCAGCGGCAGAAGATGGGACAGATCGAAGACGCCTCCCAAACCGCCGAATACAGCGACATCCTCCAACAAGAAGCCGACCTCACCGCAGGCCACGGCGTCCTCCGCTACACCGGCCTCATCAGCATCAGCGCGCCCACCCCGGAAGAACTCGATACCGCGGTCGCCGCGATCGAGCAAGCCGCGATCCAAGCCTCCTGCGAGACCCGGCGTCTCGTCGGGCAGCAGGCCCAAGCCTTCACCGTCGCAGCCTTGCCGCTGTGCCGCACCGTCTGAACGACAGGAGCCCGTCATGCCGACCTTCCAGAACCCGACCACGGACGCCGCGGAAGCGTCCGAAGCGCTCCGCGGGCTCGCGCACGCCTCCCGCGTGTTCGAGGACCCCGCTGACACCTATGCGGTGCTGGGTGATCTGCTCGCCGGGGTGCGCTCCCTCCGGCAAGTGCTCGACCAGCTCGCCACCACCCACGTGACGAACCGAGTGCGCGCGCACGACGACGCCGGGGATCAGACCGCCGGCGCAACCTACGCGCTCGCCGCGACCGCCGAGCTGCAGCAGGCCGCGGCGTTGCTGGATGGCGTGCATGAGCGAGTGGATGCGGCGATGGCTGCCTCGGGACGGATCGCCTGGCACCCCGCGCCTCTAGAACCAGGCCCGGTGTCGCGGTGGGTGAGCGTGGTGTTCCTGCAAGGACAGGACGCCGACGACGTGCTCGCGATCATCGACCGCGCCGGCACTGATGCCGCGATCGAGCACCTGGCCGGGTTCGACATGGGCGAGGAGACCACGCAGGCCGCGCTCATCAACGGATACGTTTACGACACCACCCCCACCGGCGCCCTCGACCACACCACCACCGCAGGCGTCTACACCCTGACGTACAACCATGACCACGGGCACGTGTCCCTGCTCCGAGCCCACACGGAAACACGAGAGCCGGATGCTGAGGCTCCGTCTGCGCGGACGACGCCGACCCGTCCACGGGCGCGGCGCCAAGCGGCGGTGGACGAGGAGGAAGACGACTGGTTCGCGCAGTCACAGTCCTCATCCGCGTTGCGGGGGCGGGCACTGTGAGCGATCGCCAGAAGCTCCATACCGCGGCGTTGGTCGAACCGGCCGGTGAACGCCGCAAGCAGCGAAAGGCACGTAAGCACGCCGCCGCGAAGATCGAAACCAGCGCCCGTCGCACCGAGCAGTCGGCGGAGCGTGAACGGCTGGCGGCGGAGCGGGCCGAACGCCGCAACACCACCTACCTCCCCGCCGCCGGCGAACCAGGGGCAGCGGCGTTGCGGACGCCGGGGCGGTTTCGGTTGCCGCGACATCAGGACACCTCGGCGACGCTCGCGGGCGCATACCCGTTCCTCGCCGAAGGCGGCCTCGGCGCCGACGGCGTGTTCATCGGCCAAGACCTCTACTCCGGCGGCTCCTTCGTCTACGACCCCTGGACCCTCTACGCCCGCGGCCTCATCACCGCACCCAACATCGTCCTCGCCGGGATCGTCGGCTCCGGCAAATCCTCCCTCGCCAAATCTCTCTACACGAGGTCGATCCCGTTCGGTCGCCGCGTGTATGTGCCCGGCGACCCGAAAGGCGAACATACCGCGGTTGCGGAGGCGGTCGGCGGGCGGGCGATCGTGCTCGGGCATGGGCTCCGCAACCGGCTCAACCCCCTTGATGAAGGCCACCGCACATCCGGGGTCAGCGATGCGGAATGGGCGGCGCAAGTCGCGTCCCGCCGCCGGGAACTCATCGGCGCGCTCGCAGAGACCGTCCTGGATCGGGTGCTGTCACCGTTGGAGCACACCGCGATCGACCTCGCCCTCCAAGACACCGTCCGCACCGCTGACGTGCCAATCCTGCCGATGGTCGTCGACCGTATCCTCGCCCCTGACCCCGCGACCGACACCGACGGGAGGCTGGCAGAGGACGGCCGGCTCGTCGGCCACGCCCTCCGCCGCCTCGTTGCCGGTGATCTTGCGGGGCTGTTCGATGGGCCATCGACCGTGCGGTTCGATCCATCGCTGCCGATGGTCAGCCTGGACCTGTCCCGCGTCGCGGAGAACAGCACGTTGATCTCGGTGCTGATGACCTGCTCGTCGGCGTGGATGGAGTCGGCGCTGATGGACCCAAATGGCGGGCACCGGTGGGTGATCTACGACGAAGCCTGGCGACTCATGGCCTACCCAGCCCTCCTACGCCGCATGGACGCGCAATGGCGACTCGCACGGCACTACGGGATCGCGAACATGCTGATCTTCCACAAACTCACCGACCTCGACAACGTCGGCGACTCCGGCTCTGCGATGCGAGCCCTCGCGAACTCGCTTCTGGCGAATGCGGAGACGAGGATCATCTACCGACAAGAACCCGACCAACTCGGAGCCACCGCCGCAGCCCTCGGACTCACCGGCACCGAACAGAAACTCCTCCCAGGACTCGGCACCGGACAAGGACTCTGGCGCATCAAAGAACGCTCCTTCGTCGTCCAGCACCAGCTCCACCCCGCCGAGCTCGCCGCGTTCGACACCACAGCACGAATGAAGGGCTAAACGCTCACGTTCAGGATTTCTGAACCCTGATTCCGCGTCATTCCGCCAGTTTCAGCCGATTTGCGGGGCGTTGTGAGGGTGTAAGTTCCCCGCACACTGGCCTGCTCTTGGTGACTGTTTCGGCGTGCTGGTTCGCACCTATCCCTCGATTGATTCGCCATGACCGAGGGAGCAGCACTGATGGACACGATCAACGAGCTGGCAGCAGAGGAGCGCACCGCGAGGATCATCCTCGGTATCGCGTCCGAACCAGGCGACGCGGTGACGGGGAGGATGATCCGCACCGTCGGCGCATCCGAAACCGTCGCCCGTCTCCCCGCCGATGAAGCCCCGCCCGGGCCGGATGGTGACACCTGGCAGCGACGCCTCGCACCACGCCTCGACGCCGCACAGACCCAGCGGGTGCTTGCCGAGACGGAGCGGCACGGAATGAGGGTGCTGATCCCCGGCGATGCCGAATGGCCGGCAGGGATCGACGCGCTCGGCGATCGTGCACCGGTGGCGTTGTGGGCGAAAGGCAACGCAGGGCTGCTGACCGGCCCGCTGTGGGATCGCCTCACCATCACTGGCGCTCGGGCGTCCACCGGGTATGGGGAGCACGTCACCACGGAGCTGGTGCAGTCGGCGGTCGCGGACTCCCGGCTGGTGCTCTCCGGCGGCGCGTATGGGATCGATGGTGCCGCGCACCGTTCCGCGCTCGCATCGGGCGGTGCGACGGTCGCCGTGCTTGCAGGCGGCCTGGACCGGCCGTATCCGGCAGGGCACACTGATCTGCTGACCCATGTCGGCAAAGACGGCCTGTTGCTGTCGGAGTTGCCGCCGGGCGCGGCGCCGACGAAGTGGAGGTTCCTGCAACGAGGCAGGCTCCTCGCCGCGCTCTCCGGCACCGTCCTCATTGCGGAGGCCGGCTACCGCTCCGGGACCCTCCACACCGCCGCCCGCGCCGCAGAGCTCGGCCGCCTCGTCGGGGCGATCCCTGGCCCGATCACCAGCGCAGCGTCGTCAGGCTGTCACCGACTCTTGCGGGACGGCCTCGCCACGGTCATCACCGGCTACGACGATGTGCGCGGCCTCCTCGACGGGGTGCGGGATGGAGCTCATCGGGCGGTACGCCGCACCGCGGGGCTTGAGGTCGACCCCCTCGACACCCCGACTCCCTCTGCTCAGCGTGAGGGGCCGGGCCTGGACCGGTGAGGCGGGTGGTGCACCTGGTGTGAAGGCGGCCGGCTCGCGTCGCTGATGGACAACACCAGGAGGTATCTCGTGTCAGGATCACTCGCCCACATCACGCAGCCGGAGGCTGCGCCACCCAGAACGGGGGTGCGGCGCTGGCTCTCGGTGCTGCTGGCCCTGTTCCTGCTGGCAGGGTCGCTCGCACTGAATGCGCCGGCGGCTCATGCGGGCAGTCTCGGGGTCGGGTACGACATCGGGAACGGGTTCCTCGGCGCGTACAACACCGACGTTGATGGCCGGCAGGCGTACTGCGCGGACCTCGATGCGGCTTCACCGTTCGCGCGTACCTCCGGGCCGGAAACGATCACGTCGCTGGACTCGCTGTCCCGGCAGCAGCTCGCGGAGCTGAACTATGTGCTGGATCGGTGGGGGCAGTCAGGCGATCCGAATACGACTGCGGCGGTCGCTCTGTTCGTATGGTCGATCACGAGTGCCGGCACCTACAACTCCCACGGCATGTCCGGCGACATCTACTACGTCGGGCGGGCGCCCGCGTCCGAGCGGGGCACGATCCTCGCGAACCTGGACATGATGCGCCAGAACGCCGCCGTCTACGCCGTCACCGACCCCTCACTGTCTCTGTCACTGGACATGGCGGATCAGTACGCCGGCACCCTCACCGTCGCAACCCACCCGGCAGGGCTCACAGGCACGGCGATCCTGTCGGATGCGATCTTCGCTGACGGTTCATCGGCCCGCACGATCGGCGCCGGGACACATCCGATCACCGGCACCCCCGCAGACGGCGTGCCGTCGTACCGTGTCGGTGCTTCCATGAACATCGCCGCGGCGGGGTACGGTGCCGCGCTCGATCTCTACACGACTCCCGGCGCGCAGCGTCTGATCGCCGCCGTCGCAGGGTCATCCACCGGGCTTTCGGCGCGGGCGGAGTCGCCGGTGATCGCGCTGGACTTCCAGCCGGAGATCACCACCCAGGTCGCCTCCCGCTACGTCGCCGAGGGTGATGTGTTCGTGGACGGGCTCACCGTGTCGGTGTCGAAGGGCGCCTGGATTCACCTCGACGGGATCCCGATCGAGGTGACCGCGACCGGAACCCTGTATGGGCCGTTCGATGAGCAGCCCACCGAAGCAGACACCCCACCTGCCGGAGCGCCCGTCACCGGCGTCGAGACGGTGACGTTGACGGGTGCGGGGTCGTATACGTCGCCGGGCACGATCGTTGCTTCCGAGTCGGGGTTCTACACGTGGGTGTGGAGCATCGACAAGGCCGCGCACGGTGAGCACGCGAAGTACCTCACCGACTCGTTCACCGACCGCTTCGGACAAGTCACCGAGACATCGGTGGTGCCGTTCCAGCCCGAAGCTGTTTCGGAAGCAGATCAGCGTCTCGCCGTCCCCGGCGACGCACTCACGGACACGATCACCGTCAGTAGCAGCAATGGTGCGTGGTTGAAGAAGGACGGCGCGCACATTCCGGTGGTGTTCGAGGGCACCGCCTACCAGGTGCCAGGCACACTGCCCCCGGCGCAGAGCGCCGACATCGACCCGAACGCAGTGCCGCTCGGCACGGTGACAGTCACCGCAGACGGTCCCGGCGTGTACACGTCTCCGTCGGTGATCGCGCCGACGGGCGGGTTCGTGACATGGGTGTGGGAGGTCAAGAAGTCGTCGCAGCCCGAGTGGGTGCGCGACTACCTCGCCAACGACTGGCAGGACGAGTACGGCATCACGGTGGAGACGACCTCGGTGCGGTGGCCGGTCACGGTGACCTCGCTGATGCGAGAGTACAACGTGCACCCCGGCGGACGCGCCTTCGATGCGATCACCGTCACCGGGTTCCCGGCGAACCACGGCGACTTCACCGGCGACGGCTACTGGAACGCCGACGTCGACGAACTCCACCACACCGTCTACGGCCCCTTCGCCACCGACACGGAACTCACCGATGATCTCGACCTCACCGGTGCTCCGGTGCTGACGGCGCTTACGACGCCGGCGAGGAACGGGGTGTACAAGCTCGGGTACACGGATGAGGACAAGATCGTGCCGACCGAGCCCGGCTTCTACGTCCTCGTCACCACCTTCACCGGCGACGACCGCGTGCAGCCGTATGCGTCGTCTCCGGCGGATGTGCTGGAACGCTTCTACGTCCCACCCACCAATACGGAGGTTCCGGTGTCGGTGGTGACGCAGGCGACACCGGAAGCGTTCGTCGGTGAACCGTTCTCGGATACTGCGCTCGTGCAGGGCACGAAGATTCCCGACGGTTCCTATCTGGTGTTCCGCGCTTACGGACCCCACCCGGCAGACCCCGGAGCCGTGTGTGAATCGCCGTTCTATGAGAGCGAGGAGATCCCGATCACTCAGGCGGGTGTCTACCGTTCTGGCACCACCACCGTCACTGAGCCGGGGAATGTGTACTGGGTCGAATCCCTCTACAACGCCGACGGCGAGATCATCGCCGAAGGCGTCTGCGGTGCGCCGGGTGAGACGACGGTGGTGAAGGAGCAGCCAGAGGAGCTGATCGTGAAAACGAACGCCGTGGCGACCGTGCAGCTTGGTGATCCGGCGCATGATGTCGCGACCGTCACCGGCACCGTCCCCGACGGGGCACGCCTGATCTTCGAGGCGTACCGGCAGGACAGTGACACCGCGACTTGCACCTCGGAAGACCTCGTTTTCACCTCCACCACGATTGATCTGGATGGGCCGGGTGAGTATCGCTCTGACGAGGTGATCTTCGAGACGGTCGGCATCTACTACTGGGTGGAGACCGTCACCGATGAGGACGGCACGATCCTGCACCGTGGGGTCTGCGGCGCACCGGATGAGACCACCACCGTCACCGACACTCCGGACGAACCAGGGACACCGGGCACGCCGGGTGAGCTCGCTCACACCGGCGGCGGTGACTGGTGGCCGCTCGGTCTTGCCGGTGGGCTGATCGCCGCGGTCACCGGCGGGGTGCTGCTGTTCGGGCGTCACCTCGCGATCGCCCGCGACCGTGCCGGGTACGTCCGCGAGGAAGACGAAGCGTTCGAGGAGTTCAAGGCCCAGTTCGAGGGAGCAAAGGAGGACTAACCCCAGGCTGCTGACCCGCCGGCACCCCCATGGCGGGCCGGCACGGGAGGGCACGAACCACCCCCAGGTTCGTGCCCTCCCACCTGCGTTCCCGGGGCGGTACGAGCGCACCTGCCTGGCGACACCACTGCACTCCACCGAGAGGAACCCTGTGACGCCGAAGCCCCGCTACCGCCGCACCCACCCCGACCACCAACCCCCGAAAGCGCCGAAGCCACCGAAGACTGAGCCCGGTGGACCGGTCGTCGTGCCGGTGGTGGAGTTCACCATCACCGATGACGGTGCGATGACAGTCACCGTCGACGGGGCGACGTACCTGCCGGAGCCGTTCGCTCCGGGGTGGCGACGCGAAGCGTTCCCGACGATCCTCGACGCCCTCACCGCCCGATATCGGTCGCCGCTGCGGGTGCAGGTACACGAGGCGGACGGGTCGACGTTCACCGACATCATCACCCCGCCCCGCGAACGCCCCGCGCCGAGACCGTGGGAAGTACCACCCCCGGACGACGTCATGGCGGCGCCGGTGCGCGCGGTGCCGCCCGTGCTGCATCAGGTCGAAGGGGCGGGGTTCGTTCCAGGTGAGGATGTTGCCGTTGCGATCATCCACGCCCACACCGACGCCAGCAGCAACGGCACCGCCCGCGCTCTCCTCACCGCAGAGCAGGCAGCGTTGGCGGTGACGGGTGAAGTGATCCTCCTCGGGCGCATCTCCGGCACCCTCAGCATCGTGAGAATCCAATGAGTACTCCGCGGCAGGGTGGGGCGCTTGGGGATGAGCTGGCGAACCTCGGCATCATCGCCCTCATCGCCGCCGCCGTCCTCGCCGTCATCCTCCGCGTCGCGGGCACCATCACCGCCTGGGTCACCGGGATCAAGCAGCCTACGGGCGGGATTGAAGCCGGCCTCGGCGTCATCCTGCACCCCACCGACCCCGGCAGCGCACTCGGTGCCAACGGGCTGAACCCGGTGGCGTACTGGGTCGTCGCAGGTGTCCTCATCGTCGCGGTCGGTGGTGCGGGGTGGTGGGTGTGGCGGTTCTTCCGTGAGCACGCACGGCAGACGAAGGTCGACCCGTACCGGATCGTCGGGATCGCCACCCGCACCGACGTCACCACCGCAGCCTCAGAGAAGGCACTGCTGCGACGGGCCGGGCAACTCCGTCCCTCCATCGAGGAGCCTGCCGTCACCGATGTCGGCTACCTCCTCGGCGCATCGAGGAATGTGGGTGTGTGGGCGAGTGTGGAGGATTCGATCCTGCTGATCGGGCCACCCCGTTCTGGGAAGGGTCTGCATGTGGTCATCAACGCGATCCTCGATGCCCCCGGCGCAGTCGTCACAACCTCCACCCGCCCCGACAACCTCACCGCGACGTTGAAGGCGCGGGGCGCGGAGGGTCGGCCGGTGGCGGTGTTCGATCCGCAGCACCTCGCCGAAGGCGTCCCCGCAGGACTCCGGTGGTCGCCGATCCGGGGATGTGAGGACCCGTTGACGGCGATGATCCGCGCCACCGGCCTCGCTGCGGGCACCGGCCTGTCCGCCGGTGGCGTCGAGGGCGGGGACTTCTGGGAAGGGAAAACCCGCACCGCACTCCAAGCCCTCCTTCACGCCGCCGCCCTCGATCAACGTGCGCCTGCCGAGCTGTTCCGGTGGACCCTCGATCCTGCCGCAGCGTCCGATGCGGTCGCGATCCTCACTGCGAACCCTCGGGCGGCGACGGGGTGGGCGGATTCGTTGCAGGCGATGATCGACTCAGACCCCCGAACCCGCGACTCCATCTGGCAAGGCGTGTCCCTGTCCCTTGCCGCGCTCGCCGATCCTCGTGTTCTTGATGCGGTCAGTCCGGGCCCGGAGGAGCGGTTCGATCCGGAGGAGTTTCTACGCAAGCGCGGCACCGTGTATCTGCTCGCGACGGGGGCGGGGGCGAATAACAGTGCCGCGCTGGTGTCGGCGTTCGTGGAAGACCTCGTCGAAGCCTCCCGCCGCCTCGCCGCACGCTCACCCGCAGCCCGCCTCGACCCGCCCCTGCTGCTCGCGCTGGATGAGATCGGCAACCTTGCCCCGCTCCCGTCGCTCCCGACGTTGATGGCAGAAGGAGGGGGTACGGGGATCACGACGATGCCGGTGTTGCAGTCTCTCGCGCAGGCGCGGGAGAAGTGGTCGGATAACGCGGCCGGCGCGATCTGGGACGCCAGCATTGTGAAAATCATCCTCGGCGGCGCATCCAACAGCCGCGACCTCCAAGACCTCACCACCCTCATCGGAGAACGCGACGAGATCACCGACTCCACCACCATCGGCGACCACGGCTCCCGCACCGCGCAGCGTTCCATTCGTCGGGTGTCGATCATGCCGCCCGACGTGATCCGCACCCTCGCATTCGGCACCGGACTGATCCTGCTGCGCGCCGCACCGCCGATCGTCGCGAAACTCCGGCCCTGGACCCGCCGCAAGGACGCGAGCGAGCTGCAGGGTCAGCGGCGTGTGGTGGAGGAACTGCTGCAAGCCGGCACCCCAGCATCCACGGGAGATGAGGGGCCGGTGGGCGCACCTGAGTGACAGAGCACCCCGAAGTGCGGGGTGTCGTCATCACGAGGAGTGTCCAATGGCTATCCATACGCAAGAGTCCCTGTCCGGGTTCATCGCTTCCGAACCGCACCTGTCGTTCACCGAGAAAGGTGATGCGCGGCTATTCGTCAAGATCGGGCAGGAACACTACCGCCGAGAAGACGACGGCTCGTTCACGCAGACCGAGACCACATTCCACGACCTCGTCGCCTTCCGGAAGACCGCCGAACGCGCCCACCAGCGCTTCGCCAAAGGCGACAAGTTCATCGCCGAGGGCTACACCCACCACTACGACCGTACCGACGACAACGGGCAGGCCGTCAAGGTCGAAGAGTTCGTCGCGAAGAAACTGGGCCACGACCTCGCCCGCACCCGCTACACCGTCGACCGCCCCCGACGCACACCAGCAACCGACTCACTGGATGCCGGACTCGAGGATGCTGCCCTGTCACCCGACGCACAACTCCGCGCGCCCGCTGGTGCCGCCACGGTCGGGAGGTGAGGGCGGGTCATGGTCGATGAGCTGCCCGAGATGGGCAATGTTGATCCGGGGGAGGTGGCGGAGGACGAGTTCGATGAGAGCTACGACCCCGACACCGACACTTCCGGAACTGACGATGAGGGGTCGGCGGGTCCGCCAGGGCCGGTGAACTGGAATCTCCTCACTGCCGATGCCGCGGAGGAAGAATGGCTCGCGCTCAACGAATGGGTGCACTGGCTGCGCCACACCTACGGCCTCCCCGTTGCCGTCTGCCCGCCGTTCTGGCACCGCCACCCGGCATTGGTGTGGGAACTGTCCGCGTTGCACATCCACTGGCTGTGCGCGATCCACCCCGAAGCGAAGGGCTCCGCGATGCTCGTCTGGCATCGCGACTTCGCCGAAGCCCGCGAACGCCTCCGCGACTGGACCGCAGCCTGCGGCACGCGCCTGAACACCGACCGCCCCACCCGCCAGATCATCTGGCCCGGCGAGAAACCCGTCGAACCAGTCGAAGACGTGGTGATCCCGAACCGCGAGGAAGACTTCGTGGAATACATGCACGCCGACGTTGAAGCACGGCGATGGGCTGAGGATCAGTTCATCGCTGGACTTGTTCTGAGCACAGGAGAAGTGCCGTGAACAGGCAGCGGCGCAGGCGCGGTGAGGATCGGCGCTTCACGGTAGAGGCGGTGCCGCGCAGCCAACCTGATCTGCACAAGCTCGCGCAAGTGTTCCTCGGCATGGCGGTTGGCAGGGCGAAGGCCGAGGAGTCATCCGCGCCGGATGCTGATGATCCTGGGCGTTCTGAGCCTGGCAACGTAGAATAGAACCCGACGCCACAGCCTCTCCGGCTGGGTGCGCAGTCTCTTTGCCCTTGTGGCTTACCCCGGTTCATTCCGGCGGACGTGTTTCCCGTTTACGAGTCGCACCGCGTGACGCTTCGTCGTCGCGTTGGCTCCCACCCATCGGTGAGAGGAAACACGACTCATGACTCTGGCACCCCCAGCGCCACCCACCAGTCTCGACCGTCTCGGCGAGACCACCACCCTCGCCGTCTCCTACCTGCGTGTGTCCACGAAGGAGCAGGCAGAGCGCGGCGGCCGCGACGAGGGCTTCTCGATCCCCGCGCAACGCGACGCGAACCTCCGCAAAGCCCGCGACCTGAACGCGATCGTCGTGGAGGAGTTCATCGACGCGGGCGAGTCCGCGCGGAAGGCCGACCGGCCCGAGCTGATGCGGATGATCGAGTACGTCAAGACCCACCAGGTCGCGTACTGCATCGTCCACAAAGTCGACCGGCTCGCCCGCAACCGCGCCGACGACGTGGCGATCCACCTCGCCCTCAAAGACGCCGGCGTGATGCTCGTGTCCGCGACGGAGAACATTGACGAGACCCCATCGGGAATGCTGCTGCACGGCATCATGTCCACGATCGCGGAGTTCTACTCCCGCAACCTCGCCAACGAGGTCGCCAAGGGCATGACCCAGAAAGCGGCAACCGGTGGCACCGTCGGGCGGGCACCCATCGGATACCTCAACGTCCACCAGCGTGACGAGCTCGGCCGCGACGTTCCCACCGTGATCCCGGACCGGGACCGTGCCGCTTTGGTGCGGTGGGCGTTCGAGGCATACGCCACAGGGAACTACTCAACCTCAATGCTGCACAGCGAACTGATCGACCGCGGCCTCACCAGCGTGCCGACTCCGAAACGACCCGCGAAAGCACCAGGGCTGTCCACGATCCAGCAGATGCTCTCCAACCCGTACTACAAGGGCGATGTCATCTTCCGTGGCGTCCGCTACGACGGACTCCACGAACCGCTGGTGAGCACGGAACTCTGGTACCGGGTCCAGAACGTTCTCACCGCGCACCAAGTGTCCGGGGAGAAGACCCAAACCCACGAGCACTACCTGAAAGGGTCCGTGTACTGCGGTGACTGCGACTCGCGGCTGATGGTCACGCACGCGAAGAACGGCAAGGGCATCGTCTACCCGTACTTCATCTGCGCCGGGCGGCACTCCAAGCGCACGAACTGCACCCGCCAGGCGATGCCGATCGAGCACATCGAACGACAGGTGGAGGACTACTACCGGCGTGTGCAGATTCCCGAGCACATCGTCACCGCGCTGCGGCAGATGCTCGTGCGCCAGTTCGATGACCTCCACACCGCGAACAAAGCCGAACGCCACACCCTCGCCGTCGAGCGCGACCAGCTCCGCGACGAACGCCGCAGCTTACTCCACGCCCACCACGCCGGAGCCGTCCCACTCGACCTCCTCAAAGAGGAACAAGACCGCATCGGCCGCAGGCTCGCGTTCCTCGATGCGCAGATCGACGCGGGCCAGATCGAGTACGACCAGGCCAAGGCGCACTTGGAAGACTGCCTCGCGCTAGCCGGTGACATGCACGCGATCTACATGAGCATTGACGACTCACTCCGACGCATCTGCAACCAAGCGTTCTTCGAGCGCATCCACGTCTACGAGGTCGAGAACGTGGACCGTGTGGAGGCGGAGCCTGGTGAACCATTCGACTGGCTGCTCGACCCGAACCTCCACGCCGCAGCGCTGGCCTACGAGGCCAGGCTGCGTGCGGGGGAGGATGTCAAACCTACGGACGTCGGAAGTTTGAACATCGACTATTGGGTGGACCACATTAGGTACGAACCCAGAACGACAAGGATCTTGCGTGCCGTCAACGCCCGACAGGCTCCCGAGAACGACCGCAATATCTGATGTCGATTGGGAGCCAATACAAGCAGCAGCGACACGCCA